>JBEBHM010000826.1:0-3686 GCA_040080875.1 Pirellula sp. | reverse complement strand
TCTGCTTTCCAGATCTCGACTTCCTGCTTGGCCATCTCAATTTCTTCGACTCGCCAACCCGCGACCAATTTCGACAGTCTCGCCTCGGCTGCATCCATCGACGAACGAGCGGCCGCGATCTGTTCAGGCAACGGCCCATTGCACATCATGTCCAGCTTGGCCTGTGCCGCGTCCTGAAGAGCGACCAACTGAGCCCGCTTGGCTTGCAACTCTTCGCATTCAAATTCCACGAGAGGTTGGTTGGCTTGCGCTCGTTCACCTTCCTGGACCAATACTCGCACGATCCGCCCACCCACTTTGGAACTGAGCCTAACTTCTTGAGTTTCCACGATTCCAGGCAAATCCATGGCACCTCGATGTGCTTGGTCGCAACCGACCTGCCAAGCGGCCATCCAACAGATGATCGCGCCATGCGAGAAAAGCCTTTTGAACGCCGCTAGAAATCGTTGGTCTTTCGCAGCCCGCAAACCACACATAGAATTGATTGGATGGAGATTCATAAACAAAGCTCTTGCGCTCGTGAGTGCAAACACTATACCAAATGATGCTCCATCACGTAACGCCTACACTTGAGCAAAGATTGGAACTGCGCCGTCGACCGTCCGCTCGACCGATCATGCTTCAGACGTGGAGCGAATTACTCTTCCTGCATTGGGTTGTCGATTCGGACTTGCTCAAGTCGCGATTGCCTCCGGGGCTATCCGTGGATTGCTTCGAAGGCAACGCATACGTCGGTCTCGTTCCGTTCTTCATGCGAAACATTCGATTTCGGGGAACGCCTGCATTGCCCTGGATTTCAAATTTTCTTGAGCTCAACGTACGTACTTACGTTTATGATTCAGCTGGCAATCCAGGTGTATGGTTTTTTTCCCTCGACTGTGATCAGCCCTTGGCAGTTTGGGCGGCGAGGACACTTTTTCATCTCAATTATCAACACGCTCGAATGCGTGCAGACATCATTGAGAATCAATCGATCCACTATCGTTCTGCTCGCAAGAGTGCGAATCGCGATCATAATCGTCGAGAGGAGTCCAGCATGTTCCAGTACACGTGGGAATCCGAAACGTTCTTTGCAGAGCCAGGTAGCTTGGATTTTTTTCTAGTGGAGCGTTATCTTCTGTTTACAGTCAACCGACAAGGTGACTTGTTTCGCGGACAAGTGCATCATACTCCTTACCCGCTCCATCGAGTCCAGGTGCCGCAGTTTACGACCGATTTGTTTGAGCTCAACGGCATGCCAATTCCAAGTTCGCCATTCGTACACGCCATTGGCTCACACGGAGTCGATGTACAAGTCTATTCACTTCGTTCGATCAATGGCTCGCAAGCGTAGGACGCAGTCCGGTCCAGTTGCTCCACGTGCGTTCCCGTTGTGTTGAACCAATACATAACCAAAAAACCGAAGGATCGAAAATGTGTTTGGCCGTTTCGCCGTTCCAATCACTCGTCATCGAAGAGATTGCTGCAGAGTGGGAAACCAACACTCCATTGAAAGTGGAGCTTCAAGCGGCGATAACCAAATCGACCTCGCACGGTTTAGAGCTCCTTGCTGCAGAGCACACGGATTCGCTGCCATTAACCATCAAGTACTTCAAGGATTTCGCATCGTCCTACTTTCGATCCCTCTGTCGATCTGCGTCTCAAGATGTCAAGCGATGGGTGAGTCCGCCTGCGCCAAGCGAGGAAGATCGGTTGCAACGAATCGAATCGGCACCTCCCTTGATGGGTATCGAGCACTTGAATTCAGAGCTATTGCTCAAGTGGTGGCAAGATCTCGACGCCCATACCGAAAGTGAGGTACGTCAATCGAAAGCGGATTTGTCATCGTTCCTCAAGAAGCTTAATCCGAATTGGAACTTGATTGGGCGCGTCACTTTTCATCTCGCCGAGAACAAGAAATCAACCGACCATCCGTTTGCATTTCTCGCGACCTTCACCGAGGGAACTTCCGATTCGGGCAACACTCGGCATGTGCCACTGTCCGAGGCGCTCAAGTCATCTATCTCGGCCAAGGATACGTACAAGCTCAACATCTTGCTTGAACCTGTTCAGCGAGCTGCTGCTCAAAGCAAGTTTCTTGGCGAACTGTTGGACAGTCGAAAGATCTTCTCCCCTCAGGCGTGGACCATTAAACAGGCCTACCAATTTCTCCAGGAGGTATCCTTGATGGAGCAATCGGGCGTGGTCGTTCGCGTACCGAATTGGTGGAGCAGTTCGCGACCGCCGCGACCTCAAGTTCAAGTCCGCATCGGGGACAAGCAAAAAAAGACGCTGGGACTCGTCGAAGCGTTGGACTTTCAAATCGACGTGGCGTTTGATGGCATTCCGCTTACAGCCGACGAACAGGAGCAACTCCTTGCAGCTCGCGAAGGGATGACGTTGCTCCGGGGTAAGTGGGTAGAAGTCGACGCAAACCGACTGAAGCAAGCAATGGATCAATGGAATCAACTTCGCAAGCAGAATGTCCAAGGTGTTGATTTCTTGCAGGGCTTGCGATTGCTATCTGGAGCGAGCATCGGCAGTGAAGTCGTCGATGAGACCACCCGGAATTGGAGTCGCGTCGAAGCGGGACCGTGGCTTAAGAAATTATTGGACGATCTACGGAATCCGAATGGGCTGATGAATGTCGACCCCAATGTGAATATTCGTGCAACTCTTCGACACTACCAAGTGGACGGTGTGCGGTGGTTGTGGCTCGTGACGCAGATGGGGTTGGGAGCATGCCTTGCAGACGATATGGGACTGGGCAAGACGATTCAGATTATCTCGCTTCTTCAGCAGCGGAAATTGTTCTTTAGCGACAACGGGAATGAGAACCGGATGACAGATCGACGACCACCGAGTTTGCTCATTGCGCCAACATCCCTGTTAGGGAATTGGAAACGCGAGATCGAGAGGTTTGCGCCTGATCTCCGATTATTTATCGCCCACCGTTCACATACCGACAACTCATTGCTATCCCGCGCGACCCAAAACCCGATGGAGGTGCTTTCGGAGTACGATCTGGTGGCTACCACGTATGGATTGGCAAGACGCGATTCGTGGTTAACACAACGGCCCTGGGACTTGCTCGTGTTAGACGAAGCACAAGCGATCAAGAATGCAAACGCAACGCAAACCAAATCGATTAAGAGAATCGAAGCGGCAGGCCGCATTGCACTCACCGGAACGCCGGTGGAAAATCATCTCGGTGATTTGTGGTCATTATTCGACTTCTGCTCCCCAGGCCTGCTCGGCAGTGCGTCGCAATTTCAATCGTTCGCGAAAAACAGCGGCGAGAATGGGATGGCATCGCTCCGCCGATTAGTCCGTCCGTACATATTGCGGAGACTCAAGACAGATCCAAACGTCGCTCCCGACCTGCCTGCAAAAACTGAGATGCGAGTCGACTGTGGACTAAGCGCCGTTCAGGCGACACTCTACAAAAAAATTGTGGATGAGCTGGAAGAGGCCCTGGATACCGCGACCGGCATTCAGCGGAGGGGACTAGTGCTCAGCGTGATGATGCAGCTCAAACAAATTTGCAACCACCCGGCGCTCTATCTCAAGAATGCTAGCTTTGCTCCAAAAAACTCGGGCAAGTTCGATGAGCTCAGAACGATCTGTGAAACGATTATCGAACGCCAAGAGCGTGTCCTGGTCTTTACTCAGTTTCAATCGATGTGCGGCCCGCTCGATGCGTTCCT
>JBEBHM010000825.1:0-3688 GCA_040080875.1 Pirellula sp. | reverse complement strand
ATTGTCGATTGGTCATACGATGAGGCCGTTAATGCGCGAGCCAAAGGAAAAACACCTGAGATCACGCTCGAGGATGTCGAAAAGTTCTTGCTGAGCGCGGCAGCCACAACAAACACTGCGTTGCCAGATGAACTAAGGGGGCCACTGATCCTAGCGGTGGAACTCATGGCGAAACGCATGATCGAGTTAGCGCTCGCTAACAGAAATGGCATCTGGGCGTTTATCCTTCGCAATACCTATAGACCGGGCTTGCTAAGTGGCCAATTCAACGGCCTCGTTTCGAATCCGCCATGGCTTGCGTTAAGCGCACTTGCAGAAAATCCTTATAAGGAAGCTCTCAATGCGCGCGCCAAAAGCTACGGTATTCGCCCACCCGGTCAATCGTTTCTGCATTTGGAACTTGGAACGACGCATCTTCTTCATGCGGTTGATAGATATCTCAAGGCCGGCGCTTCTGTTGCCTGCCTTGTGCCGGGTACAATATTTAACGGACATCATCATGAACCCTTCCGCAGATTTGAATTTCTCAATAGCAAGAGACCCGTCGCCCTTGAAATCCTCGAGGTTTGGCAAGTTGCACCGGGTACATTCAAATATCCTGGCGCTGCAATCATCGGTTACAAACACAGCAATGACACCGCTCTCGGGGCCACGCCACCGGCTGGATTCGTCGCTCGTCCAGACGTACTGGAAAGCGCCGACCTCTCAATCCGTACTATTGGTACGGAACGCACAGCATGGGTTCTCGAACGGGAAGGATTGCCCGTCATTTCAACGGGCATGACTGAGCTGCCTCAGCAGGGCGCCGATCTCATGCCCCGTACCGCACTGTGCGTGGAAATATTGAACGAGGGGGGCGTGGAATGCCGGGTCGATACGCCTCAAAGAGACACGCGCTGGGGCTTCACTATCAAGGCGGCAAAGGAATTGAAGGGGGAACGATTTGCCGGTCATGTCGCCCCCCAATTTTTATACCGCATAGCCCAATCCGAAAATCTATTACCTTTTCTACTCGGTGATAATCGTGCGCCAATCGCTATCCCGGCTGAACGCGACGGTGCAGGCATTTGGCAAATTTATGATGAAGCCACAATTCGCGGCCAAGGCTTTACTGAGACCGCAAGACGCTTTCAAGCCATCAATACAAAACTCGGCAACGTCGGTCAGGGTAAAACTCTTCAGCAGAGAATTGACGAACGCGGCAAGCTCAGTAAGCAAGTTTTTGGAACGGAAGGTTACCTAATTGTTGCGGGTGCAGGCGGAAAGCATATATGTGCCGCGTGCCTGCCAATTGCCGAAGCTCATAACCTTGTCATCGACCAGACGCTCTACTGGAAGGTAATCGAAAATCCGGATGAGGCCTGGTTTTGCGTGGGTATGCTAAACAGTCAGGCGATGACGACGGCCATAACCCCTTTCAATCCACAGGGTGCATTTGGTGAACGGCACATTCATGCATTGCCCTACCGCCTCATGCCAGCATTCGATGCATCAAACGAAGAGCATTTACAGCTCGCAGTGCTTGCGCGCGAAGCGGCGGCCATCGCTTCTGCTATTGTAGCACGAGACAGTTATATAGGGGATCCCAACCGCGCACTAACGAGTCGACGAACCAAACTACGTACGTTGTTGATGGGAACAAAGCAGCTTTTAGAGATGGAGATACTTTGCGCTGCGGCTTTGGGTACAGGAGCTGTCAACGAAGAGGCAGTTGATGCTGGAGATGGCGTGGAGCATTAAATGATTGAGATGGAGGAATAAATGGAGAAGACAATAAAATGAAAGCATTTGCTTCTCAAATTTACATAGCAGTTCGGAGCCGCCGGCTTAAAGAACCGTTCGGCTCGGATGCTCTTAGACGGGCATGTCCCGGTTGGGCATACCAGACCTATTCCGTTTTTCTTTCGAAACATGCGGTCGGCAACCCGGGAAAGAACAGTGAGCTATTTGTGAGAGTCGCGCCGGCACTCTATAGGACGCTTCCCAATCTTCGTGCCAAGGTATAATAATGAAATTAGGATATGCGCTATCCACACGGTTGTGAATGTTCTCCCTCCTACGACTATGCGATGGCTAGATTTTCAGTTCGTCGTTATGGGTGGCAATGGTGAATGCTCACACAAACGAAGCAACTGGGATCGAATCTCATTCGCTGATGATGTCAGATCCACCGTCGCGAACCGTATCCTGTGCCCTTGAATGACAACCGTTTCATCTACCATTGTTCCTACAGATGGGTGCAACAGTAACCCTTGGGCGGAATCCGCAAGTGAGTCGCCTCGCCCAACCTGAGAGCGGAGGTAGGCATAAATCTGGTAAACATAGCCACTGCGAAGGGATTCGTCTCGATACCATCCGCGAGTCACGATAGAAGTAAATTTGGTGTCTATAACAATCCGTTGACCTGATAGTGGGTGTTCAAGCACTACGTCTGTTTTCATAATTGGCAAGATTTTGTCAATACCAGGGGTCCTTTGTTCTATCTGCCACCCCAACTGATAACCGCAGCGCACACGCCATCCCTTTGGACTCAGTACAACGTCGTAAAAGCCGCCCATGGCCTTCTCGAACAGTTTGCGAATCCACCTTATTTCTCGATCAGGAAGCAAAAGAACGTTTCTTCCTGATGCCTCGGTTGGTAGTGCAAGATCGAACGCTAATTTGGCTGCCGCAACCATGAACCTATCATCGGTATCATGCCGTCCAAATTGTTCGGTACTTATCTGAGCGAGTGACGGCGGATTACCCGATACACCCATGGTTTTCATACCATTTGCCAGTGATCGACAACGCCGAGCTATATCAGGTCGGTGAACAACGCGCGAAATCGTTTCCAGTGCAGCGCGCACAAAACGGTTACGAGGCGTATCAATAGTGAACTCGTCGAATCGGCAAGCAACTTGCCCACGTGCCAACAACTGGCGACGTTCAGTGTTTAAAACATCGATCCTTCCCCGGACCCTATTAAGCTCCGCATTTCGAGATCTATACCCGAAACTTAAATGTCGACGCTGTCGCGTTTCCACTGCGCGCGATAGAATTTCAGCAACAAGATCGGGAAGCTCATCCGGACTATCTTCTAGCCCAACCATACCCATCCCGCGTTCGCGGAACAGGTCAGAAGCGTAGAGCATTAGAAGCCAAAGATTTCGTACGGGAATGCGGCCGATGTAGCCTTCGGCTGATTTTTCTATCTGATTTTCTGCTACGTCCATCACCAGCCTTGTATCATGCGTTCGCACGCTTCCTTTGCTGTCTTGGGTGAATCAAACCAGTATTCCTCCAGCAAGGGGCCTATCTCGGTCTCCACCATCTGCTTGAACCACTTTCCGGTGCTTCCGGCTTCCAAGGGATGCGACGGTGTCACGTAGCTATGGCCAATCCGAAACTGAACACCCAAGTTACTGCCTATCTGTTCATTCAGCTCAACCATTCGACGTTCGATATCCATTACCAAGGCAGGGTCAACGCCACACTTCTTGGTCACCCAATCACTCCAAGCGCCGCCTAGTCTCGGCTCAAGCGTCACAAATGCGAAGCGGCGACGTAGAGCCAGATCAACTAGCGCGAGCGAGCGGTCTGCAATATTCATAGTCCCAATGACATAAAGATTATCGGGAATATGCACCGGCCTGCGTTTACCATCGGCATCGGGATAACAAAGTTCTAGCGTTTCACTGGGTGTACG
>JBEBHM010000824.1:0-3692 GCA_040080875.1 Pirellula sp. | reverse complement strand
ATGACTCCGTTGCCCACTCGCTCCAATCGAAACGCATCCGCGATGGCAATTCCAGTTGCGTTGTCGGAGATCTGAATTCGTAACGTGTTTCTGAACGTAAATACGCCTACGGTCTCCCACCATGTTCCGGCGTCGTAGAAATCGTTAGGAGCGAGTTGCTGATTCCAAGGGATGTTTGAAACCAACGTGGAGCCATCATATACGTGCACAGGAATATTTGACCCATGGGATGAATTGGCTCCAAACCAAGTATTTGCAATGCGATAGGTTCCAGGCTCGACGACGAAAGTCCAAGTCGCTACTTCGCTGCCGTCATGTGGGGCGTTGCTTTTGTAATACGATCCGTCGTATCCAGAACCATTCATCACAATCCAGTTACCCGCACGGGAAACTGCCGAACTACGATTGTCCACGATCACGGGTGAAACGTAGTTCTCGATTTTCTCTGCTCGAAACGCATCCGCAATCACATGCTCGTCGGCTTCGTCCGTCATGCGGAGGGAGAGCGAATTCGTAATGGTGAATAGTCCGACGTTTTCCCACCATGATTTGTTTTCGAAGAAGTCATTCGGAGCGGGTTCTTGGTTTATCGTCAATTGACCAATTTCCGTTGTACCATCGAGAATCGTTATGGGAACGTTGGTAGCATGATAAATATTGGCTGCGTTCCATGTGACTGACAAGCGATACGTTCCCGGCGATACCGAAAAGCTCCACGTGGCGTCCTGGATTCCCAGAGAAGAATAGTGTGAGTGCAGATACGTTCCTCCATAGCCCGCTCCTGATGCGCTAGTCCAGCCATTCGACTTGGTAAAACTGGAGCTGAGGTTGTCGACGATTTGCGTGGTCGCAATCTTCTCGATGCGAATTGCGTCCGCGATAATGTGCTCATCGGCTGCAACATCCGATATCTCGACCTTGAGTATTGTGCCAACGGTGAATGTCCCCAGCGTTTCCCACCAAGCATTGCTGTCATAGAAGTCGTTTGGTGCGGGCTCTTGATTGACCGTAAGTGTCCCGATGTTCGTTGAGCCATCAAGAACTTTGATCGGGGTATTGGACGCGTGGTAGGGATTGGCACCATGCCAAGTCATCGCGACACGATACGAACCTGGTTCAACATTGATCGTCCACGTTCCTGTATCGGTTGTTCCGCCAGGGGACGCGAGGTCATATGAGTTTTCGTAACCCCCGCCTGGATAATTCGTCCAAGTGCCCGACTTGACGAAGTTAGGGCTGAGATTGTCGATGATAATCGGTGTCGAATTCAGCATCGACCGATCCTCCAGCGACTCGATGATCATTCGCCGTACCGTCGTACGATTCGGCTTGATTGCACTCGTCGCTTTCGAGTTTCCTTTTCGCAAACTGAGCAGTTTCTTCAACGACATAGCCATGATTCCCGGGGAGATGTTCTATAGACGTAAAACAATGGAACGATGGAAGCGCGCGTAAACACACTCGAATTCCCATCGATTCAAGAACGAGCACTTGTGCTCAAACGAAAAATGCCAGGATGCCTAAGGCGACGCTTGGAATGCATGACTCATCGGCACAACCATCTATGCCCAATCGCCAGCACGGCAGACTCACGACCTTACTTACGTTGAGTCCCGGGAATGAAGATCCGCAAATCGAAAACAGGCATCCGACGCGCTGTTAAGACCCGCGTATTGCGCCAGAGAGAGAGAGAGAGAGAGGCAAACTCCGCACCATGATCATCAATTCCTTTTGCGTGGACTCGAACGAAACCCAGTTCACTTGATGTTTGGATTACGAAAGCAATGCTAGCTTTAGTAATTGGTGACGAATGTACCGCTTGAAACGATGAAGTCAATTAAAAAATCAACAACTTGGTCAGGAAATTTTCATATGTGGCTACCCGACAAAACACGACATGACTCGTTGCAATTCTTTGAAAAATGTTTGTGCGATTATTTATCGCAATGCATCTGCATGACGTACCCAGGTGCAACAAGTTGTTAACAAAGACGCGTAAGGGGCTTCCCCTGCATCGAAGACGCGTTTTGCTACGTTGCCTTGCAAAGGATTGAATTCATTATTTCGGCTTCCCGAGCGGGTGACTCAGCGTCCCAGATGGATTTGCTAACGGCGACTCGGGTGAAACCTGCTTCGATCACCTGAGGTAAGTTGTCGGCGTCGATCCCTCCGATCGCGAAAGCAGGAGTTGAGATCCCCAATCGTTTCAAATAAATCGATGCTTCTTTCAAGAAGGGTATTCCAGAATATGCGGAAAAACTTTTTGTTGAAGAAGGAAAGACCGGTCCGCATCCGATGTAATCCACTTGTAATCGGATTGCATCGTGCACCTGCTCTAGGTTGTGTGTCGAGAGTCCGATCGGACTCGCTGACGACAAGATTGCCCGAGCTTGGGATACGCTAAGATCTGTTTGGCCTACGTGCAGTCCCCAGGCGCGAGAACAATAGGCTACGTCCGCACGGTCATTCACAATAATGCGAGTGTGAGTCCAATCGACCGCATCAATGGCCGCTTGCGTGTATTCGATCAACTCCGCAGCATCGCGGTCCTTGTCTCGAACCTGGACTAGATGAACTCCGGCCTGACTCATCTCGCGAATGCGTGCGCGGAACGTTTCTAGCGGCAACTGGCAATCGACGAGAACGTAGAGTCTGGCGGAATTGAGGAAATCTATGTCCCGGATTTGAGACACCTGGAGCGCCGAGTTCAGGTCGTATACGCGATAACGAAGCGACTCCAATTGCGATGCCGAATTGGGATACAAATACTTTGCAACTTCTTCGAGGGTTCGCAATGACTGCTGAACCCGCTGTGAGGCGGCTTGCGTGATGTCCGATAACCCGCCTGTTCGAACGGCTTCGTTTGGCGTTTTGCTAGTTCTTCCAACGTCTCCCTCGGCATTGCGGTTGGCGAGCATCTGCAGTTGGTCCCAAGGAGCCGAGCACTCGGTCAACTGATGGCGGAGTTTTTTGAACTCTATTTGCAATTCCGACTGACTTCGAAATCTCGCGACGTCCTCGAGCGTTCGGAGTCCTTCAGCAGCCCGATTGAGGTTGGCGTCGAGAATTCGAAACGCGGCGCTTCGGTCGTTTGAAACGGGTGGCATTCAACTGTCAAATTGATAAATAGGGATCGAAACGTTGGGTGGCACGCCCAGAGTCGTCGATGGGCGTCGGGACCACTAGAGATTCATCACGCCCTTCGCCGAGCCTCAGAGCGTGCCACCCCAATTTGCCTACTTGACAAAGGACTAGTCTAGTTTGGCCAGTTACTAGTCTAGTTTGGCCAGTTTCCATCCACGTAGGCTTGTGGCTTGATCCGCTTGGGATCAACGACCACGTGCTTGACCTTTTTTCGCATCCATGTGTAAGTGATGTGCACAAGCCCATCCTTGGTTTGGATGATCGCAGGATAACTGAATTCGGAACCGGGAGTATTCTCAAGCACTAAGGCGGCTTTCCATTGTTTGCTATCCTCCGAGATCGCGACGTTGAGCGGAGATCGCTTGCCGCCCCACTTTCCTGGCTCGCCAGGTACGTGGTTATAGACGAGCAAATGTCGACCGTCCGCTAGAGTAACCGCATCGGTTCCGGAATTGGGATTGGGAAGCGGACTGGCTTTCATTTCGGACCAACTCTGGCCGTTGTCGCTGGATCGAATCTCAAAGACGCGATTTTGTCGAGATCGCCCC
>JBEBHM010000150.1:0-13841 GCA_040080875.1 Pirellula sp. | reverse complement strand
CTTAAAGACAGAGCTCGATATCATCGATCGCGAAAAGGTGGTCGGAGTCGAAACCGTGGATCGAGAGAGTTCGGCTCGGGAAAAAATGCTTCAGGAGCAAGTGCGGCTTGAGGGGCTAGAGGAACGATGGAAGTCCGAGAAAAAACTGGTCGACGACATTCTCAAGATACGCGCCAAACTGCGCGAACGCAGCGGAAAGGTGGAAGGGACTCATAGCAAACTTGAACAACAGGCCGATACGCAAGCCCAGATTCCTGATCCGGCGATGAAACTGACCGATGAGCAGAGAGAAAAATTGCTGACCTTGTTGCGAGAACATCAAAGTAAGCTTGATGATCTCCAGGGTGACAATCCATTGATTCTCCCCACGGTCGACGAGCAAGCAGTTGCTTCGGTAGTGGCCGACTGGACCGGAATTCCGGTTGGACGAATGGTCAAAAATGAAATTGAAGCCATTCTGACTCTCGGGGACACGCTCAATCGGCGGGTCATTGGTCAACGCCATGCTTTGGATATGATCGCCAAACGGATTGAAACATCCCGCGCGAAGCTCGACAATCCCAACAAACCCATCGGGGTATTCATGCTGGCAGGTCCGTCAGGAGTCGGAAAGACCGAAACCGCCATGGCTCTTGCTGAATCGCTCTATGGCGGTGAACAAAATATTGTCACCATCAACATGAGCGAGTTTCAAGAAGCGCATACCGTTTCCACATTGAAGGGAGCGCCTCCTGGCTATGTCGGATATGGTGAGGGCGGCATCCTGACAGAAGCGGTACGACGCAAACCGTATAGCGTTGTCTTGCTGGATGAAGTCGAAAAAGCACATAGCGATGTTCACGAAATCTTCTTTCAAGTTTTCGACAAAGGGATCATGGAGGACGGCGAGGGGCGATTGATCGATTTCAAGAACACGCTGATTTTGTTAACTACCAACGTGGGTAGCGAATTGATCATGAACATGTGCAAAGATCCAGAACTCATGCCAAGTCCCGAGGGAATCGCCAAGTCATTGCGAGAGCCTCTGCTCAAGGTGTTCCCCGCCGCGTTACTTGGCCGCATCGTAACCATCCCTTACTACCCACTCAGCGACGAGATGATCGCCAACATTTGCCGACTGCAATTGGGACGCATTGAAAAGCGCATCGCAAACAACCACCGGCTACCATTTGTCTTTGACGATTCGGTCGTTCAATTGATTGTCAATCGTTGCACGGAGCTTGAAAGCGGCGGGCGAATGATCGATGCCATCCTAACCAATACGCTGTTGCCATCGATCAGTCGCGAAATGCTGAATCGCATGATGGCTGGCAGCCGTATCGCTCAGGTCCGCGTGGGCGTTGAGAATGGCGAGTTCTCGTATGAATTCGATTGATGCGACATTCCGAAATCGAAACATGGAACAAAAAATCCTTAAAGTCACTTGATTGAGTAATTGGACATGGCAAAAAAAGACAGTATTCGCGTCGACGACGAGTGGATGAACTTGAATAGTCTCGCTTTGCCTCCCGGGTCGAGTGTTTCGGAAGTGGAGAAAATCGTAGTCGTCAAACCGATCAAGGTTTCTTTGGAGGTCATTTTGCCGAAGGGTTCAGAGGCCCCAGACTTTGATTACAAAAAGAATGCCGAACTAAAGAAGTTTCGGTCGACGCTCGAGTCTAAGGTGTCGGAAGCCTTGGGAAAGATAGCCGAGGAAGATCAGCCTGCAGAAGGGAAAAAAGAACTCGAGAAGATCAATTCGTACTTGGAAAAAGCGGTAAAAGCGTTTCGAGTGACGCTTCGGACCGCGATCGCAAAGGAGATCGGAAGCAGTTGCAAGCCAGACGACTTGATGACGGCAGGGTCGATCAACTTTCAGAAAATTGAATTCCAATTTGGAGTCGGGGACTCGAGCGAAGAGAAATTTCCTTTGCTCGATCTGACCAAGGCGTTCAAGCGATTGAAAAAAGTCCAACAATTGGGCATCGCCTGGAAAGCGAACAAGATTGTGGTTTCTGTCCGATTTCGAAAGCCGTTCAAGCAAGCGGAACTTAAGGAACTCCGAGAGTTGTTACCTGAAGGCTCTTCGCGAGGAGCCAACATGGCTGCGGGCGAGTTCTTTGCGCTCGCAAAGGGGAATGTGGAACTCAACTTTGCGGAAGGCAGCGGCATGCCTCACGAACTTCTGCTTCGGAAAGCGTTCAAGAAGCAGACAGGCCAGGCTGTAAACACCAAGATTGGCAAGATTCAAACCGAGAAGGACGAGGCAGCAGACCCTAAGAAAGCCTCGCCAAAAACGGACGAGACGAAAAAGGACGCCGCGAAAAAGGACGCCGCGAAAAAGGACAAGACAAAAACGGACAAATGAAGTAAGACTCTTCTCGGTGAACTCAGACCATTCGGTAATTCCATTTTGAATTCCCGCCAGCTCAATAAAATTCTTCCGTTGACGGGGGAGAAGGTTCACGGGTTTCCTTGACATCAATTTTGGCCGCTCTTTCTTGCAACACTTGCATTTGGTGCATGATCTCTTGCAACTGTGTGCCAACCAGGTTTAATTCGTCGTGAAGAGTAAGGAAGCCTCGATCCTTTAGTTGTTGGGATGAGCCTCCTGTTTTGGATTCCTCCTGTGCCTCCTCCATGCTCGTGATGATCACCCCAGTGAACAGATTCAACATGATCATCGTTCCAAGCAAAATGAATGAGATGAAATAAATCGACGCAATCAGGGGGCGCGCGTGAGATACACGTTGCCCCTCCGCAAGCTCTTTCCAAGCATCATCGTAAGCAACATCAGAACCCAGGATCTGGGTGTCGCGAACATCATTCCAGCCCTCGAGTGTCAGCACTTGAAATAGGGTCGAAGCGGTCGCATGCAGACTTCCAAAGCGAATCGGGTCGTTCTCGCCAAACGTGACGGTACCAACGACGGAATAGATGTAAAAGTGAAGTCCCAACAGAACGCCGATGTACCCTAGGGACGGAATCGACTTGAGCAGCGCGCTCACCAAGAGTCGTAATCTGGGAAGGACGGTAATCATTCGAAGCGCGCGGAGGATACGTGCCATTCGCACGACGGCTGCCGAATGCATATTGATTGGCAAAAGACAAATAGACAAAATCACACAATCGAAGACGTTCCAAGGCTGGAGAAAAAACGACCATGGTTTGTTTCCACACGCGATGATCTTCATCACAATTTCGATGAAAAACACCGACAGAATGACGTTTTGAGCGATCTGAAGCAAATTGCCTAGAAACGTGCCCTCACTAAAAATCGCGTACGTTTCCGCGCCGGCAAATAGGCCCGACAGGACGATCAAACAAATAATGAACCGGCCGAAGGATGCCGAAGTTGTGACGTTGCGACAAAATTGGACCAATTTGAAATCTCCCTGTTGAACATGTTTGTCGATGGAATCGAAAGTTCCTCTCGGTGGAGGTATCCAGCGAGAAAGCGAGCCGAATTATAGCTAAAGTAACGACGCACGCAGGAAATGGGGCCTGGTCAGCTAAACTTCCGCCACGTTATTTTTTAAGAATTTCCCGGGTATTGGCTTCAAACCATTTTATGGTGGATGCGGGTATGTAACTCTGATCCGATCGGGCAGTCTCCCAAAGTTCGTCTGCGATCCTGGATGTGAAACCAAGCGTGAGTGATTTCGATGCAAGCAAGAATCTTGCTAGTTCCAGAATCTTTCCACGCGCTTGGTCCGAATCGATACACTCCTGAGCCAGTCCGCGGATGAGTGCCGCAATCTCATGCATGGGTGGGCCAATGTCCACGGATGTGACTGGACTGGAAACCTGGCAGGTGGCGATGACTCTGGCAATGTCTGCAGGTTCACGTTGCTCTATGACCGAGAGTGAAAACATAAGATTTTGCAAGTGACTTCTGAACTTGGGATGCGTACGCTCGGCGGGCAAAAAAATGACCTGCGTCTCGCCTGGCTCAAGCTCCTTTTCGAAGTTCATTCGTCCATCCGCGGTATACTCATGCCAACCATCCTTGGCCAAATACGCTTTCAGTTGCTGAATGGTAATCGTGGAAAGATACCTGTGTAGGTTCGGCGTTTCCATCTTAATTCATTTTCTTGGTTGAATTGGTTCGGCGCAAAGTTTCATGGATTGCGTGATGAACGTTGGTTGCCAGCAACTCCAAGTTGCACAAACAGGATGAGAGCAAATCGGAACGAAGCTTTTCTCGTTGAGATCGAATGATCGATCGATTTTGAGCTAGTTGTCTGACCGCCTCGATGTAATCGCTCGGTGTGTATGCTATCCAGGCACGCTTGTTGAGAGAAGATAAGATGCTTGCTGTCCCACGCCCTGACAAGCGATCATCCGCGGGCGTGATGACAGGAACCCCCATCCAAAGGGATTCGAATGCACGCAGGGGAGAGTTGACGAAATAGGAGTCCAAGCATACATCGAGTTGTTGGTAGGTCTCAAGCTCGGCCGGATTCGAGTCGAAGGAGAGAAATCGAATTCGGCTCGGCTCATGGGATTGCTTTTCGATTCTTGCACGCACCTCTGCCTGAAACGCCGTATCGCGATACGCCGGAGAGATGAACACGAGTTCGGCATCGGGGATACGTTCCAAAACGATAGACATGGTTTCGACCATCCGATCGGAGATCTGTTCTGGTAAGCCGAGAAACCCGCAACGAAACGGTGAATTCAGCTCTCCAGAATCTGTTTTCAAGCCCAACTCGCAACTCGGCATGAAAAAGTGCGAAGACTGAGGAAATCGAATTACTTCTTCGGAAAAAAACTTCTCTGATTCTGCCGGAAGGGATACTTGGTCGGACCAGATGAAATCCATTTGCGTGACGCCAGACGTCATTGGAAAAGCACACCAAGCAACTTGGACAGGAGCGGGGCGTCTTGATATAACCTGCAATCGAGTAGCATGTCCATGTCCGATCGTGTCGATCAGAAGATCGAGTTGGTCCGACTTGATCAACGAGGCTGCATCGCTGTCTGAGAGTTGAGCTGTTTCTGCCCATCGGCATCCCGCCCGATTTAGTAAGTCTCGGGTTTCATGGTCGACCGGTTGATCGCAATAAACAAACCAATGAAGCATGCTTGGACCGGCATGAATCAAATAATGGGGAAGCCAATCGCCAAGCCCTCGACTCGTTAAGGCACCACACAAGATTCCAACTCGCACCGGTCCATTCATGAACTGATTCATATCGATCACCGACGATGAGACTGTTGGCGTCGACGTAGAAATCGAGTTTTGATTTGATTGGGATGTAGCCCAACTCGACGCTTCTTGGAGAATGCGTTCCGGTGTCGCGGGTGCGCAATACGTCAACATTCGAAGCCGCTGACTGTGCAGCGAGTGGGGAGGGGGCTTAATCGAAAAGGCCTGGTTCATGCATAAAAGCGATTCGACGGTCCGCCCTCTCATGAAATTTAAGTCCGCAATCTGACAAAGAAGGTCCGGGTGGTCCGGCGAAACGACAATCGCTTGCACCAAACACTCCATCGCTTTTCCGAACTCGTATCGATGACGGTGACATCGTGCTTTTAACCCGAGAAAGCCTGTGTCGGAAGGAAACCTCAGATTGGCCTTCCGATAGTTTTCGATCGCATTTTCCCAGTCTCCAGCAGCGATTAAGGCATTGCCTTTGTTGCGAAATGCGATATTCGCATCTTCGGGAGCGCAGTCCGCCATCGCCAGTGCACGGTCAAACATCAGGACAGCATTCCCCCAGTCCTGCATCCCAGCCAAGGCGTTCCCCATGTTGTTAAGTGTTCCAGCATCCGGTTTCCGTTGAAACGCCTGCTCATAAGCAATCATCGCATTTTGGAATTCCTTCAGGTCAAAGAAGACATTACCGAGATTAAAAAATCCGGCCTCAACATGGGGCGCGAGTTTGGTTACCTCAGAAAAACACTCCACGGACAATTGCAACATGCCGGCACGGTGTGCCGCCTCCCCAAGCTCAAAATGGGAGCGAGGACTATCTGGGGATTCATCGAGTTTTTGGAACAATGAATCCAGCCCTGAAACAACGCTAGGCAAATTCCGATACAATACGTAACGCAGTTGAATTCCTTTTTGGCACATGCTTGGGAAGTATAGCCTAATCGTTACTTTTCGAATGCTGGGAAGCAAAACAGTCGAAGATGCCGATTCAAATAGTGGAACGCCATTTTACAATATTTAGGAGCGATTTCGATCTTGGCTCCGAGTCGGGATTCGAACAGGAAATCCACCTTTTTTTCAGGCTCGATTCGAGCCGCCTAAAAAACCATGTTTGAATTTCTTGAGAGCATTCTCTTCGAATTGAAAAATGTACCTGGCCTTTCGTTCCTTAAGAGTCTTCACGCCAACTTAGCTCTTAAAAGTACGCGTGCAAGAAGTAAATTGCAGGTGTTGAAGAACAAAAAGAACGACATCCAAAAGATGTCCCAAAAGGCCGGAAAGTTTGCGCAATCGGCGAAAGGTTCGAAGCACCGAAACGATTAACGAAACTCTTCCAAGGAACATTTAAGTGTCATACACCAAGGTACATTGAACAGGGGATTGAATGGCTGGCACAAGTCTACATGAGTTGCATGGACCATTGGGATCCGAAGCGATTTTTCGGCGGCTAAGGGGAACGGACCAACTTGGGCGGCCGTTTTTTTACGAAGTCGAAGTGCTCAGTCCAATGAATGACCTGTCCCCGTACAACATGATCGGCAAGCCTCTGTCGATCGAGGTCAAATCAAGAGATGGTTCAAGTCGTTTTTTTCATGGCATCATCACCAAATTTCTCAATGTCGGTGCTGCCGGCGGACTTCAACTTTACGAGCTACAACTGCGCCCTTGGATCTGGCTGTTGTCCCATTCTTTGGACTCTCGAATCTACCAAGAGTTGACGATCCCACAAATTATTGAAAAAGTCTTTAAGGACAAGAACGGCTTCTCCGACTACCGACTGAAGCTCAATGCATCCTATGCCCAGCAAACCTACTGCGTCCAATACCGTGAATCGGATTTCGACTTCGTTAGTCGATTGCTGGAGCAGGAGGGCATTTACTACTTCTTTGAACACGAAAAATCCAAACACACCCTGGTCCTAGCGGATTCCCCATCATCGCACAAAAGCATCGAAGGAGATGGAGCTCTCTTGTTTCGCCCACCCGATGTCGCGTCAGGCGAAGAGCAAGTGACCAAGTGGCAGCATCACGTAGCGGTCCAGCCCGGAAAACTTGTCCTGCGGGACTTCGACTACAACAAACCAAGCGCCAATCTCGAGGTTCGGCTTAACTCCAAGCGAGACTATCCCAATGACTCGTTGGAACAGTATGATTACCCTGGGTCCTACTCGGAAACTGCCGATGGTGATCGGTACCTCAAAATCCGAAAGGAGGAGTTTGATGCAAAGTTTTCACGAGTGGAGGGACAGGCTCGAAGCCACCGATTGTTTACGGGTGCGCAATTCAAACTACAGGAACATCCTCGCTCCTCTGAAAATGCAGACTATACGGTGATCTCGTCCGTCACCGAAGTCACCTCCGGTGAGGTCGAGCGGTTTACATCGCATTCAGAAAATCGATCGGAATTGCAATTTGTTGCGATTGCCAAGGAACATACGTACCGTCCTCCCCGCGAAACCCCCTGCCCTGTCATTGCGGGCCCACAAACTGCAATTGTGGTTGGAAAGAGTGGCGAGGAAATCTGGACCGATTCGTTGGGTCGCATCAAGGTCCAGTTTCCGTGGGATCGTCAAGGTAAAAATGATGAAAGCAGTTCTTGCTGGATACGCGTATCGCAGAACTGGTCCGGTAAAGGTTGGGGGGCAATGCATATTCCCCGAATCGGGCAGGAAGTCATCGTTGAGTTTTTGGAGGGGGACCCCAATCGCCCGTTGGTAACTGGCAGGGTTTATAACACAGAACAAACGGTCCCCTTTGAACTTCCAGGTTTAGCGACTCAAAGCGGAGTCAAATCGAGAAGTACCCCCAAAGGTGATCAAAACAACTTCAATGAACTCCGTTTTGAAGATAAGAAAGGCGAAGAATCCATTTACTTCCACGCCGAGAAAAACTTTGATCGCATTGTCGAGAATAACGACACGCTGAAAGTGGGCTTTGAAAAAAAGGACAAAGGAGACCAAACGATCGAGGTCTTCGGAAATCAGATCCTAAAAGTTGGTACCAGCGAAAGCAACGGTTCCCAAACCATCGATGTATGGAAGGACCAAACGGAAACGATTCACACCGGCAATCGCAAAACCGATATCACGCAAGGGTCCGATACCCTAACGATTTCTGCTGGAAACCAAAAGATAGACATCCCAGCCGGACAATGTGAGATAACGGCCGGCAAAAAGCTAGTACTCACGGTGGGTGGAAGCAGTATCGAAATCACACCATCCAAAATCGTCATCAAGTCCACGCAGATTGCGGTCGAAGCGCAAATGAAAGCAGAAGTAAAAGGTACCACGACCGATGTCAGCGGAAGTGCAATGCTGAAGCTGGAAGGCGGAATGGTCAAAATCAACTGATTCCACTCCGAAACCCTCTTTTCATGGACGATCATTAGATGCGAATTGCCATCATTGCAAAATCAGGGCCGGCAACTGGTCGACGAATTGTTCTTCGCGGTGGGCAAATTGCCCGAATCGGACGAACGGACTGGGCCGATTTCGCACTCCCCGAAGACCATGATTTAGCAGATGTACACTTCTCGATCCACTGCGGTATCAATAGCGCAATTATTCAGGCATTGGCGTTGGACCGTGAGACTAAGCTCAATGGAAATCCTACCGAAAAAGCGGAGATTCATCATGACGATGTCATCGAAGCGGGCGCTACCCGGTTCCACGTCGAGGTTGAGGGTGCAACGCCAACGGCAAATTCAGTGCCTATCGATGGTATTCCTGTGAATGCCACCAAGCCGTCATTGAATGAAAACGAAACGCGAGAGATTGCAGACTACATTGGACTGTCCGAGGAGTCGTTGGAAGTTGCAAAAGTCGCGGCGGACCCAAAACGATTTGGAGAAACGTTGGTCCAAGGATCGTTGTTGAAGGACGCTTTGTGTTGGTACGCTCATACGTTGCCAAAACCGAAAGCCGTACTTTGGGCTTGTTCGTGCGTCGGAGACACCATGCAGTCCGAAACGGACACAGTTCAGCTTGCGGCCTACCAAGCGGCCAAGCAATGGGCGAATGAGCCGAATGAATCAAATCGCCAAAGCGCGGCCCAACTCGCCGACGCTTGCAAGTATGAAGGCGTGGGAGGGATTTTGGCAGCGGCGGCAGGATGGAGCGGAGGAAGTCTCGGACCAAGCAACCAACCAGACGTTCCCCCCGATGATCGATTGACCGCAAGATGCATTTGCGCTGCTCTCACCATCGCAGATAGCCTGGGAAACCCGTTGGACTCGTCGAAGCGCCTCCACGGGTTTATCACTCGCTTAAAAAAACCCCATACCAGTCATCCTCTGCCTTAGACGAGTTCTATCGGTATGCCAAAACAAGCAAACAAACCGGCGGCGCTTCGAGAATCGTGGCGCCCCGACTCTGCGAATGCAGAACAGATTGCAAATCGAAAACGAATCGTCCAACGTATGCTGATTACTGCATTGTTGGCGGTATTAGTCAGCGCGTTTAGTTTTTTGCTTTTTAGCCCTTTCTACCATCCAACCTTGCGATTGTATTTTTTGACGGCGGGATCGTACGACGTCATGGATCTAAAGCCAATTCCATTTTTCCGGGAAGATGCCCTTCGCTTCCTTTCCATCGACGGGAGTTTTCGAAGGCAGGATGCTTCTGAGGAATTCTCAATCATGGAGTCTCCTGAGGTGGTACGAAAGGCTTTGGAACGAATTGCCAATTCCGCAACGAAAGAATCGGATGTGGCATTGATCCACATGAGCGCGCTTCCACTGTTTGAGTCGGAACGACCGTTCTTAAAATGCGCGAATTTCAATCGCGCAGCCCCTGAACTTGGTTCCATATCCATGGAGGAATTATTGAATTTGCTCGATCGTATCCCGTCGGGAACGACGGTGGTTTGTTTGGATCTTGGACCATCGACTTCACAGCGAATTTCGGATTTAGCGCGCGACAATTTCCTTTACTCCGTCCGTGATCTATTGAAATCAAGACAGAACTCAAACTTTTGGATCTTGGTTTCCAACTCGTCGCAGGAGGGATCGTATGCTTCCCTGGAGCTTCAATCCTCCGTTTTTTCCTATGCGGTCACCAAAGCGTTGCAGGGTGCAGCAGATCTCAATCGAGATGCCACAATCGATCTGGATGAGTTCACTCGCTTTGTCGTCGGATGGACTCAGTCTCAAGTGCAACATGAGTCTGGTGGAAACACACAGCAGACCCCCGTTTTATTTTCAACGGGAGCCAACGCGGATGTGCTGTTAAGCACGAGGTCGATCGCCAGCACGCCAAATCCGGGTTTCCAATTCTCTTGGTCTTCCTTTATTCCAAACCTCTGGGGAGACAGCGCCAACAAGGACGACACGGTCGAAGAATCAAAAAACAAAGAAGCAGAAAAAGTCCAGACTGAAAAAAACTGGCTAACCGAGTATTTGGATAGAAGTTCGACAAGGATTCGAGAACGGACGGTCGAAGAAATAGAAGACAACATCAATTTTCTTCCGAGCATTATCGGCGATCGTATCAAAGAAACGATAGGGCTCAACGAAGAGGAAGTGGCTGAGTCGACTTACAATAAGCCCGACAGTGGCGCCGCAAGCGTTGGAACAAAGGAAAAAACAGACGCAAGTAGCGAGGTTGCAGGAACCACAAATACAGACAAGCCGACGGCAACCGAGCCTATCGCGACATTGCAGTTACCACCCCCGGACCTATCCCGACTAGGAAATCCTAAACAATCCAATGCACAACTCTTGCAGCTAGCTTGGCAGTATTGCGAGTACCTGGAACGTATTCATTTTGGCGTTATGCGGCCCGTCGACTTTGCGCCGCATGCCTGGAGCGAATACACATCCCATTTGCATGGCATCGAAGAACGACTGCGGACCGATTCCGTCGTGGATTCAAAAAACCTTCGTTTGCAGCTTACTTCCGAGATCATAGGCAACTATCAGATTGCTTCGACGGGTCTCGCTCAAGTCGGCACGTTGGCGAAACGTATATCAAGTCAAATGCCAGATCTAGGACTTCCAAAATCGGCACTTCCCAGCATCGCTCTGATGCAGAGTCTATCGCAATTCGGGGGCCCAAAAATCCCGAACTCGCTAGCAAGTCAAATACAGCAGCTCGAGACGGCGCTCCAAAGTGAAACACCAGAGCTTTTTGATCGATGGATTGCGCAATTGTCACCCGATTTGCCAGCCCAATACATCGAATTCTTCTGGCCTCAACAATTGGGATCCAAACCTTCAACGCCTTGGAAAATTACTCGGCGTGTGGCTGGTTTGTGGAATCAATATGAACAGGTATCGTACGACCCTTTGAATTCGAATGGAAGCGTTCAGCAGGAGCTAGCGATTGCGCAACAGTTTTTGCTCGAGGGGACACGACTAGCGCAAGACCAGATTGGTGCCGATTGGATCGACCGATGCCTTAGTATCCTCGACCGTGCCGAACAAGCCCTTGCGGAATCATCCGAAAAGCGAAATCAATTGCGGATGGCATTGCAATCTCGCAATCAACGAATGGCTGAGCTACCATCCATTCTTCGGTGGCGAAAAATTGCAGCAACGCAACTTGGAAATTATCAGTTGGATGAGGATGTTGACAAAGCGCTAAGCAGCTTGGAAAAACTCTGTGAATTGCTTTTGCGCAGAGAACAGTGTGATTTAGGTGAACTCATTCGCAACCGATCACTTCTGGAATCGTGTATACAACGCATACAGAATTACTGGATTGACGAGTCGAATCGATTGCTAGCCGGAAATTCGAGCCCTGCGGTCTCTCCCAATTGGATCGCGGATTCCTTGTTGGCGACTCCGTTCATTCGAAACCAGGTTCGCAACCGGCTTCTCGTTCTTCCTGTTTCAACGACACCGCAAGTAGCTACCGAATTCGAATTGGATTCGAGGTTGCCAGTCCTTTCAAGCAACCGTGTGGCCAACAAGAGCAATGAGCAGCAGATTCGATTTGAGTCGATGGCTGCACGCATTGCGGGGATGAGTTCTGATGCGCTACCCGCAAGTCTAGAGCTGGCTCAAGGAGTTGGTGCAATTGACCGGTTCTATGATGCTTTGGTGGAGCAGATTTCTTTATCCTTGGGGAAACTAGAGGCCACGACGACATCCGAGAATTTGCAGCTTCAATTGCAACGGCTTCGATCGATCGATCAATCGACCAGGTTGCTCCCTCCTGTTGACTCCCACCTGTTCGATGGAAAGCCATTGCAAAGCAAACTCTGGCAAGCTGAATTTTTGCAATGCGTCCAAAATAAACAAAAAATTACACAGAAGTTTTTTCTCGACGCCTCGTCGCAGGAAGTCCAATTCTTGATCAATGCAGCGGAACGGCTGGCGTTTCTTGCAGATGGCCTTTCGGGTGCCCACCAAAGCGTTCCGCGTCACTCTCCGCGTCTCAACCTTCGAGGCACTTCTTCGCTTTCATTGATAGCTGAGCCGCAATCCTCTGGAGAGGTTGTTTTAACGAACGTCGGTAAGTCGATCAGCAATGCTTGGGTGCTAGTAGATTTCGACCCTACCATCTTTGAATTGCAAGGCCCTCCTGGCGTCCAACTCAATCAAGTTTGGGCTCTGCCTCGAAAGATGGAGGATTTGCGTCAAAAGGCTGAGCAACAACTGATGGTAGCTATCGCAGGGGGGGCTCTGGGCGGTTCCAAGAGTATCGACGAGGCGCGCAAACGTCTGAATACTTTGAGGTCGGAGTTGGGGTACCCGGTCAACCCCGCCATAGGTATAGTCGCCCCTACCATGGGACTTGCAGCTGGCCAAGTTGAAACGATCCCGTTCACGATTCGACGGATCGGACTTGGACCATCGCAGGCCAAGCTAGTATGGAAACTGGTGGGCGACGGCGAATACGTTCGGCACGAAGTGATGATTCAGTTGCCCGAATCGGAAAAGCTTCGATTGCTCGCAGACGGACCAGCGAACAGTTGGGCGCCAACGCATGAGGGATTAGTACTTTATCCATGGCCAAATCGCTCAACTGAATATCGTTTTGGACTTAGAAACGACAGTGGTAAACAGCGCACCCTCTCCGTCGACTTGGTGGCGCTCACAACCCGGCGAGACATAACACTGCCAGAAGCTTTTTTGACATCGGCGGCCTCGCAAGAGATTGCAGACCGCCTGGGTCCAACCAAGTTGTTGGCCACATTACCCGAATTGTCGTTGGACAGCAAATCCGATACGGTTTGGCTCCCGCTGCAGCCGTTACCGGATGGTACTGACATTTCATCTATTGCGACTTCAAAAGATGTTCCAGCGAAACTTACATCGACGGATCAGGGACTGGTTCTTGTGTTGACAGACAAAGCAGCAAACCAAAAGTACTGGCGCCGAATCGAGACCCGTGTCCGTCATCCTCGCAGCTATGTTGAGCCAACGGTCAGCTTTAATGCGGCCTCCGAACGAGTCGATATCCGCCTCAAATCCACCCAGCCAGAATCTGTTCCTGCCAATGGCATCAAAGTGGTAGGTCGCGTTTTGGAACCGCTCCCACGCGGAACGGAAAAGAAGCTCGAGGGAACGATACTCTCTGGAGAAATAGCCTCGCTTCACTGCCAGGTTCCAACGACCAGCTATCGGGAGTTAACGTTGGAATTGGACATTGACGGCTTTCCTCGCGTGTTCGTAGTCAAAGTCCCATGTTGGCGATCCAACTCGGATATACCCGTTGTCTCAGACTTCCAAAGGATTGAAATCGTTGATCCCCCTGAAG
>JBEBHM010000823.1:0-3698 GCA_040080875.1 Pirellula sp. | reverse complement strand
CATCCAATCTTCCGATAGATATCTCACTGTCCCGTTGGGATATCGATATGGGCCGATCGCAAAGAAATCCCATTGCGTGGCATTGGGTTCAGGATGGTTTGGGTCGCTTGTATACGCAATTTCCGGCATTTTGATTCGCATCGTCTCGAAAACGCTTCGATGGATCAACATGCAACCGGTCCCACCGTAACTGATACGAACTGCACCATTCTCGTCCGGTTTTTCTCCAGGCAGCCAGTTTGCAACCCAAAGCGGCTTGATCTGCTTGAACGCGTACAATCCGCAAACAATTTTGCGTCCCATCTTGATACCGTGTAACCAAAGTCTAGCGATGTGCTCATGGCTAAACTCCAAGTCGTTGTCCAAGAACAAGAGCCAGTCATGCTTGCTTTGCAGAAACTTGGCAGCCAGCGTATTTCGCGCTCGCGGCACGAGTGAATCATTTAAGACAAACTCGAGTGATCCGATAAACGGGGATTTGGTTAATGTTGTCACCATCGACATGGCAAATGGTTGCGTCATCATGGCACCATAGCACGGGACGGCGAGTAGGAATTGTTCCTCAACGGGCAGAGCTTGAGGGTAGTGGCTGGTTGAGTCGCTGGACACGTAGTGCCTCCGCTTCTTTGTCTATGACGATTATGTGGTTAGTTAATAGGCGAGCGGCCGAAAAATATATACCACGATTCGTAGCTGGACTCCCAAGAATTCAGTGAGTCCCGAATTCTTGCGAATTCATCTACAGTAGTTTTCATTTCGCCGCTCGCCTTAAAGGACTCGACTATCGAATTCGCCGTCGGACAGCTTCGTGGTGATTCTCTGCCCGACTCGAACTTGGGTTGCGCTTGAGATTAGTTTTTCGTTTTCGTCCATGGTCACGGAGTACCCTCGAGCAAGTGTCTTGAGAGGGCTGATTGCGTCCAAGATGCTCGACCCTCTTTCCAACAGATCAGTTCTTGTTTGAATGACCGTGTCGATCGATAGATCCAGCGATCGATGCAGATCATCTAAACGCTGAATCGGGGTATCCAACAGCCGTTCTGGGTTGGAAAAAATAGGTCGACTTACCAACGCATCGAGCCGGAGCTGGAGTTGCCCCAAACGATGCAACATGAGCGAATCGATTCGGCGGTGCACGGCTATGAGCACTTCGGCGATTTCGTCGCGACTGGGAACGATGCGTTCAGCCGCTTCCGAGGGTGTCAACGCGCGGACATCGGCAGCCAAATCGCACAGCGTCACATCGATCTCGTGCCCCACCGCCGAAACCGTAGGTAGGACACAGTTGGCTACGGCTCGAACTACGATTTCTTCATTGAAACACCAAAGGTCTTCGAGCGACCCACCCCCTCGACCGATGACAAGTACATCCAATGCGGGTTGAATTTGCTGTGCGACTCGAATCCCTTGAGCGATTTCGTTGCTCGCTCCGTTGCCTTGCACTCTGGCGGGGATGATAAGAACGCTTGCTCCTGGCCATCGACGTTTGAGGACTTGGGTAAAGTCGTGGATGGCTGCGCCGCTTGGACTGGTCACAAAGCCAATGCGTGTTGGAAATTGGGGTAATGTTTTTTTTCGTTCCGGTGCAAAGAGACCCTCATTCTCGAGTTTTGCGTGAAGCCTGCGAAAGGCCGCTTGGAGTGCGCCCAGTCCTTGTTGCTCCATCCGATTGATGATGATTTGATAGGTTCCTCGCGGTCCATACACTTCGACTCGACCTTGTACCAAGATCGCCATCCCCTCGCGCAGTTCCATTCCGATGCGTTCGAACGTAGAGCGCCAAATCACGGCCGAGATTTGACTAGTGGAATCTTTGATGGTCAGGTAAACGTGGCCTGATGCAGACTGATTCAAGTTTCCAATTTCGCCGCTTAGCCAAAACGAATGGATGCTCTGGTCGATGATCCTCTTGATCCAACTGTTAAGCTGTCCAACCGTCAGCGGCTTGTCGGAAGATGCCCCTGGTGCGGGTTTGGCTGCAGATTTCGATTTTGGGTTAAGGTCAGCGGACCTTTTTTTGGCATCTTCTCCGAAGAAATCTTCGGCATCATCGCTCCAAAGAAAACCTGTCACAGGCGTATCGCTCCTTGGGGCACAGGATAGAACGCCCGTTCGCCCATCCTGAGCGAGCCATCTGCGGCCCAAGTTTCCGACTCCAAGGTGACCGAATGCAAGATCAATTCGGTATAGCGACGATGCTCCTCGATACCCTCGCGGTCTAGCTTGCGCGGAACATGGATAGCCGGGCCAAGGACGATGCGTGCTCGAGAGCTAGGGCGCGGGATCGCGAAATGGTCCCAAGAACGGTGATTTCTCCACGGCCGATCAAACCCACAGCCGAGCGGTACGATGGGTATCCCGAGCAAGCCAGCGATATAGATGCAGCCGCTCGACAGTTGGCGTCGGGGGCCTCTCGGTCCATCCGGGGTAATCACCAAACTCGTGCCGTGAAACTCGCGAGTAATCTTAAGAATGGCTTTGACGCCACCCTTGTTGGAGGAGCCTCGGACTGTTTTGAAACCGAATTGTGAAACCATTTCCGAAAGCCAATGAGCGTCGCGGTGTTGACTGAGGAGCATTGTACAGTCGCACCCACGCCTATTGCATGGAGGCAAGGCCAAATACTCATGCCACACCACATAGATGGCTGGCCCCTGGAATCCCGCGACGGCCGGATCCAATCCGGGTTCGTAACAAACGATGCGAGCATCGAGCGTTCGCATCCAAGATCGAATGCAATATGCCAATAGCGTCCCGCCCAGCCGCACGGAGGAACGCTGCAAATCGACGCCGGGCAACTTTATCCTTGGAAATCGCATCAGGAAACAAGAGGCCAATAACCCGAGAACACTTCTGTTGCTGGCCCCGTCATAAAGACATGATTGCTAGTTTCATCCCAACGCAATCGCAATTGCCCTCCCAGCAGATTGATGAGCACATTGCGATCGGTATTGCCGGTGAGCACACCCGCTACACAAACGGCACTCGCCCCGGTTCCGCAAGCCCATGTTTCACCCGAGCCACGCTCCCAGGTCCTTTGTCTCACTTCGCCGCGCGCCAACACCTCAACAAACTCAACGTTGGTCCGCTTCGGAAATCGATCGTCTCGTTCGATCAAGGGGCCAATTCCAAGCACTAGCTCGTCGGTCGCTTCGGAGACAAAGAGGACACAGTGAGGATTTCCCATCGAAACACAGGTTGCGTAGAGTTGTTGTCCTCGAAACTCGATCGATTGATTGACGACTTGGTCGTCTGGATTATTGCCGAGCGTCGTGGGTATGCTCGATGCCTTCAAGCGAGGTTCACCCATGTCCACCGTGACTTGCGATACGAGTTCATTCTCGAAGGCCAAGTCCAATGCGAGAACGCCCGCGCCGGTTTCAATTCTTAGGGAAGGCTTTCTGCAGATTCCGTGATCGTACACATATTTTGCGACGCATCGAATCCCATTGCCACACATTTCGGATTCGCTTCCGTCCGCATTGAACATTCGCATTTTTGCGTCGGCAATCCCGCTGGGAAGAATTGCAATCAATCCATCGCCACCGATTCCAAATCTTCGATCGGAAACTTGCTTTGAAAGCGACGCAAGATCGGCGGGCAACTTTTGACTGAATCCGCTAACGTAAACGTAGTCGTTTCCAGCACCATGCATTTTGGTGAATTGGAGTAAATCAGCCATGTTGAAAATCCTATAG
>JBEBHM010000149.1:0-13889 GCA_040080875.1 Pirellula sp. | reverse complement strand
GTGGTCAGCCGCATGGATGCCACACAATTAAAAAGGCCTGATTTCCTGATTTGTCTTTGCTTTTTTATCGAAACGGTACCGGACACCTTTTTCTATCAGATTCCGACCAATTGTTCATTCGAGTTGCCAAACTCGGTTAAGTGAACTCCCATGCGATCCAGAATGCTCAGGTGCAGCGAAGACATCCGCCGCTCCTTGGCGGTTTCGTACTCGAGCGTCCGTCCCGTTTGCAATGTGCCCGCCAAACTGCCTGCCATCAATAGCGGCATTTTGGGGGCACTGTGGGCTGTCCACTGTTCGTTGGCCAACATGATGCACGAGTTATCAAGCACCGTACCGTCCCCCTCCTGCATCGAATCAAGCTTTCGAATCAAATAGGAGTATTGCTCGACCCAGAAACGGGTGATCGATGCGTATTCCTTGTTCTGCCATGCATGGGAATAATTATGATGGTCGACTTTAAGGCCGAGAAACGGATAGACTTGCCCCGACAAATTGTTGGTTAAAAGCAACGTCGCAATCCGAGTTCGATCCGCCTGGAATGCAAGTGCAATCACGTCACACATCAATCTGGAGTGCTCGTCCAATTGGTTTGGAACACCGTTCGCAGGTCGCTTGTGATTTACCGACTCGCCTTGGATTGGTGATTCGTCCTTTTGACGTTCTTGCAATTGCGTCAGACGTTGTTCGACTTCACGAATCGATGTGGTGTATTCATCGATCTTGGACTTGTCGGATGCAGATACCTTGCGACTCACGTCTTTTAATTGCTCGTGAACGTGTTCAAGAACGCTGACGTGCGTCTTGTTACCCTTGCTTTCAAATAAGCTGTCAAACGCGAGCGACGGATAAAGTTCGGAGGGGACAGGTGACACCGGCGAACTCCAGGAGACGTGGGACGCGTACATCATCGAATAACTGGATTCATGAAAACCGCTCACCGGCCGTTCACAAGCCAATACCAAACTTGGAAGCACCGTTTCGTCTCCAAGTCGTTTTGCTAACAACTGGTCCATGCTGATGGCGGCGCGAATCTCGCGACCGCCATGGGGCTGTACACCGGTCAAGATTCCGGCAGCTCCTTTGGCGTGCCCGCCCACAACATTGTCGGGGTGATGAAGTCCGTGAACAAAATTGACTTTGCTCTTGATGGCTTCGAGGGAAGCAAAGGCAGGCCCAAGTTCTAGACTGGGGCCGTTCCCTTTCGACCACCACTCAGGAGGATGGATTCCATCGCCAAAGAATAGAAATGCAAATCGCTTCGGGCCAACCGTTCCACTCTCCGTGCCCAGAAGCTTGCTCGACTCCAACCATGGAAGCGCGATACTCGCCCCCATCGCACGAAGTACTACTCGGCGCGACACGCAGGAATGAGGATTACGATCCATAGTGGCTGTCTCTACTGTCTTGTTGGCTAGCGGCTGTTGGCGGCGACATCGCGTCCGCGTTGTGTACGAAACTGAGGGCTGCGGATAACCGAGTCGAAAAGTACAGAAAAACGATCATGATTCTTTTCCAAAGCCATGTCCATTTCATCTAAAAGTGGCTGATCGGATAGTTTAACCGATCTACTTAAGGCATAGCCAAGAAATTTCCGGCATAACGTTTGGAGAAAATCCTTGCGTCGATGGTGCATCATATAGTCGATCAATCCAGGAATTCCCTCAGCCGTCTGGCCGTTTGGCAGTTCCGCCCGACTATCGATCACTCGACCGCCGCTATCGGCGGTCCGCTTGCGTCCAATCGCGTCAAAGCCTTCCAGGGCCAGGCCGAGGCCATCGAAATGCTTGTGGCACATGGCGCATTGCTGTGCGGCCACGTGCAGCGCAAGAAGCTCACGTATCGTTCGGTCCGCACCTTTCTCGGATGTTGGCAGCTCCGGTACATCGGCGGGTGGGGGCGGAAAATGTTGACCCAACAAATGATGAACACTCCAAAAACCACGTTTGACCGGGCTCGTGCGTTCCCCGGCCGAGTTCTTGGCCAGGATGACCGCCATGCCAAACAAACCACCACGACCTGATTGCCTAAGCCCCGATACCTGCAACCAAGTGTTTGCCGAACTAGTGTTCGCCGAACCAGATTCATTCCGCAGCTTGAGATTCTGACCCTGAAATTGCTTCTCGATCTCGCCGCCGTAATGTTTCGCTAGTCGTTGATTTACATAAGTCACGTCACTTGTGAGCAAATCCGTTACTGGTAGGTCCGCTTGAATGAGATAAGTTGCCAGCCTTGTTGGCTCCTCAAACATGGCTTGTCTAAGTTCGTCGTCGTAGTCACGAAAGGCCTGCGCGTGGATTGGGTCTTTGGTCAGGTAATCTCGATACCTAAGCCATTGGCCAAAAAATTCTCTTGAGAACGCATCCATGCGAGGGCTCTTCAGCATCCGTCGTGCCTGTTGCAATAACCCCTCTTCGCTCTGCAATTTCCCTGAATTAGCTGCCGCCATCAATTCCTCATCGGGCAGTGACGACCACAAAAAATAACTAAGTCGACTTGCAAGTTCGGAATCGCTTAGTGGATAGGTACCATCTCCCTCGGGCGCTTGATTAGCTCGGTAAAAGAAATCCGGCGACATAAGTATTGCAGTCAACATGCCCCGCAACGCCGGTTCGACGTCTTGGCCCTCTGCTCGAAGCTTGTGATAGAGCCCGCGAAGCGAATTGCGATCTTTGGATTGTAGTTCTCGTCGATACGCCCGCGATGCTAGTTTCTCGATGTTGGTGAATGCGAGTTGTTCGGCACGAACAATGACATCCTTGTGCTGCGACAAACCCGTTCGAATTTGATCGAAGAAGCTACGTATCATCGCATATTTGCTCGTTGGCGTTTCGGTTTCGAGGGTGTCTCCAATTCGCTGGATTCCCATCTTATCTAAATACAGTTTTTCAAACTTGCTCAGCATCTCTTCTTCGACCAATCTTGGATCCTCGGCTCGCAGAAAATCAAAGCGTGGATCGTGCAAAACCTCTCGCTCCGATCGTTCGAACCAAACGAAGCCCCGAAGTAACGTTTCGGCACTCTCAGTGACGAATTCCAACTCGCGCCAAAGTTGGTCCAGCTCGTGTCGTTCGGACTCGCTGAGCACTTTCTGCATCAATGGTCGGTCATCGCGAAAAAACCCTTCGACCAAATGAAACCCTGCAGCCAGTCCTCGATCCTTATCAACATAAAAAAACCGGTTTGGAAACGCATGGCAAAACTTGGTTGCCGAGTCGTTCAGTTCAAGTGCAGAACGGCTATCTCCGAACATCAGCATCTCGAACCGTCCCTCCCATTTTTGAACGGACCGTTCGCGCATAGAATGCTGAATCAACACGCTCCCCTCGCGGCTCAGCTTGGAATCCAACTGACATTGGATCAAAAGGTTTTTTTCATCCAGTTGACGTTGCGTCTCCTCATCAAGAGGAATCTCCATGAAGAAAGGGGTCCTGACGATGAACGAATCCGGATCGATTTCGCTCCCGAGCGGATGCTGCCCAAATCCAAGTGATGTCGCAAGATCGGGATTGGCTGATTCCAGAACACTTCGCAACGTTTTTGCTTCTTGTTGCTCCATCTCCTTTGGGTTGTTTGGGAGTCGATCGATCTTGCTAAACAACGAGCGTTTGATCAAAACATAACACTCGTCGGAAGAAGAGGTTTTTTCGATTCGAAGAAAGGCCGACATCGGCTTCGGCCTTGAGCCGTTGTTCGGCGCTGATATTCTCGCGAACTTGAGCAGTGTTTCGCTTTTGAGATTGGATGAGGAGAATTTGTCTCGCGCAGCGGCAATCGAGTTGCGATAGTCGAGATGACCGATGGGCCAGTTTCCCGCATTAGATTTGATCAGCTCTGATTCTCGCGAAGTCAGTATCCGACGATAGTGCTCAACCCCTTTCCGAAGGTGCAACAGCTCAACGGGGTAAGTTTTTTCATCGGTGGGTGCAGGGATCGCATTCCATGCTTGTCCTAACTCATTCAAAAATCCAGTCTGCATCGAATCATTGGACAGAGTATCCCAAACGATCGCGAGATAGCGAGGACTTAATTTGCTGTCTTCGGCCCATTGCTGAACTGTCCATTTTTCGCGATCATTTTTGCGATATCGATATCGCCAAGCCGCATCGAGATACGTAAGGGTATCGACCGAGTGATGCTCGTAAAAATCGATGATTGCCTGTTCCGTAAGTTTCTTGCGTTCGTTGTACGAAGTAACCGGAAACGCAGAAAACGAAATGCCATTCGTCTTGAGAACCAAATGATCCGCCACGGACTGGGCAGTAGACAAGTACTTCTTCAAAAGATTGGGGGACATCCCGAGCGATTCACCTGTATTGTCGAATCCCTCTCCACCTGCCGGATCTGGAGGAAGTTCTTTCGTAGGGTGAATGTCGATACCGGTTAGCTCACGAACCGAGAGATCGTACTCCGTGTTCGAGAGGCGGCGAGGCAGCACGATTCCAGGATCGCCTGCATGTTTTTTCGCTTCGGAAATCAAAATTTTGGTCACGTGACCAACGACCGCGTCGTTCTCCTCGAGGGTTGGCTGCAACGCATCCTTGGGTGGCATTTCACCGCCGCGAATAAACTCAAGGATGTTGTTCCATCGACGAAAGTTAGCGATAACGTCGTTGGAGTCTGCGAATCGCGTAAGGTCTAGGTCCCCCTTTGCCTTCTCGCCATGGTGGCATTGGGCACAGTATTTCTTGACGTATGGTTGTACTTTGTCGCGGTAGGGGTCTGCGATTTCTTCTGCAAGAATGCGCTGCGAGGACGCAACGATCAGCACGAGCAAAAATGCAATGACCGCTTTCATCTAACTTCCAAACCCGTGAGTGTTCCCGTACTGGTTGCGAACTTGTCGGCATGGATACCCAAGCGGTGAAGCATCGACAAATATAAGTTTGAGAGAGGAGGTGGGCTGGCTGGATCAAACGCAAGATGCTTTCCGTGCCGAAAGCCGCCTCCAGCAAACAGAACCGGCAAATTCTTTGTAGCATGCGTGCTCGCGTCCCCTAAGTTGCTGCTGAAAAATACCATCGTTCGGTCGAGAAGTCTCTCTCCTTGTTCCTGGGTCTGTTTCAATTTTGTCAAAAGTTCATTCAGCGTCTTCAATTTCTCGATCTCCACGGTGCGCAGCTGCTTAATTTTTTCCGGATCTTGTCCATGATGTGACAGATCGTGATGGCCGAGCGATACTCCCGGAATCGGTGGGACTTGGCTAGTTCCGAGCAGAAGCATCGTAATCAAGCGAGTCGAATCTGTCTGGATGGCGAGAAACATCAGATCGAACATCAATCTTGTTTTACCAATCAAATCCGCTGAGTTCATGTTGTTTTGGGGTTGTTTCGCGTCAACAACGGGCTTCGGTCGTTTTGACCATTGTTCGGCGATCGACATCCTCTTTTCCAGTTCACGCACGCTGTTGAAATACTCGTCGACCTTCTCTCGATCACGCTGTCCCAGCGCAGGTTGTATATGGCGAGCTTGTTCACGCACCGTATCGAGTATGCTTTGCCCATCTGCTAGTCGCTGTTTTTGCATTTGTACTTCGTCCGGGCGTCCTTCCAAGAACATGCGAGCGAATATATTTGCCGGATACAAGTCTGAGGGGACAAAGGCTCCGCTTCGAGTCCACGATAGCCCGAATCCCTCTGCCGATAACGAAAGGCTTGGGAGCCGTGTTAATCCTCCAATCGACTCAGCCGCAAATTGATCCAGCGAAATGGTATTGCGGAATCCAGAACGAATCTCCGGGTGTGGAGCACCTGTCAGGAAACTGAAGATGGAGTCATGGCTCGATCCTACCTCAGGATGTGACAAGCCTGATATGACCGTGAAGTCTCCGCGAGATTCAGCCAGCACCTCGAGATAAGGGGACAACGCGTAATCTGCACCCGTATCCGAGGGGAAGAAATTTGCGGGATGAAGTCCCAGCGGTGTGCAGATACACACCATTCGTCGAGGAGTCTCGGCTTTCGAAGAACCATGACCGCGCGGTACCATGCAATCCAGAAGCGGCAAAGCAATTCCGACACCTGCGGCTCGTAGGAGTTTCCGTCGTGAAGTTCGCATAGGTGTCGATGCCTTATTTTTTCTTAAATAAATCGTCTTGGATGATTTCGTGAACCAGCGTCCGTAAGCCGTAGTCTCGATCGCGGACGCGAGCAACAATCGATTCGATTTTTGGTTGATCCGAGGATTGCAACGATGCCCCGGTGCCGAAGGTCACGAGCTTTTGCGTTAACGCCCTGGCGATCTGTTGTTTATCGGTCAAAAGAATTTTCTTGAACTCGTCGATGTTCTGAAATGCATGTCCGTCCGACGTAACTCCGGTCGAATCCACGGCTATACCGTGATAGTATCTCATCTTCTGGCCGTTCATCACTACAGGCTTGGCCTCACGAGTCCAGCCAGACAATCGATAGAGATCTCTCCAACCACCGATGACATCAAAGTTTTCCAACGCAAAGCCAGGGGGATCAATATCTTCATGGCAACTAGCGCACGAGCCTTCGTTGCGATGCTTGGCAAGTTGTTCTCGAATGGACGTAGCACCACGAATGTCGGGAACAAAACCAGCCACGCTTTCCGGAGGCGGCGAAGGGGGAGTTGCGAGGATCCTGTCCAATATCCAAACGCCACGGTTGACGGGTGATGTATAGGTTCCGTTCGCGGTAACCTTCAGCACACTCGCCATCGTCAATACACCTCCCCTATGGCTGCCCGCAGGAAGATCTACACGGCGAAACTCCCACCCATCGACATCCGGAATGCCGTAGTGGCGAGCCAGTCGGCCGTTCAACATGGAGAAATCCGACGCAACCAAATTTAATAAACTTAGATCCTGCTCAAGCAATTCGGCAAAGAACAACTCGGTCTCACGCACCATCGATTCCTTGAGCATGTCGTCGAATTCTGGATAGAGCTGTTGGCTTGGCATTGTAAAATCGATGTCTCGAAGGTTGAGCCATTGGCCAACAAAGTCCTTTACGAATGCAGACGACTTGGAATCCTCAAGCATCCGTTCCACTTGATCATGAAGCGTCTTGGGTATTTTGAGTTCCCCTTTTTCCGCAATCGACAACAACTCATCGTCCGGCATCGTACGCCATAAAAAGTAGGAGAGCCGACTTGCAATGGCGAATTCATCAAGGATGCCATCATGCGCAGACTCTTCTCGAAGAAACAAGAATTGCGGCGAAACCATCACGGCCGCTAGAGAGACCCGGACGGATTGTTCGAACGAGCGCCCTTCGTTCAATTTGGACTGTACGAGATGGACAAATGGGGCGATGTCCATCCGATTTACGTTTCGACGAAACGCTCGCCTGCAGAATTGAAGTAGGATGCGCTCAGCGTCTTGCATGGGCGCTTCGGAAGCGACTTCCACACGATTCGATTGGTTGTAAATGGGAGATGCAACTTGGCCCAATTCACCGAAGAGCGATCGATGGCTGGCAGGTGGCCATCGATCGTTGAGTGGTCCCTCGACTTCGATCCAATCGATTGCGAGCCCAGGACCGTCGAACTGATCAGCACCGATCTTACTGACTTCTTGGGCGGTGGCTAAACCATATGGAAGAACGCGGATCGTATTGCGAGCATCAAGATAATCGACGAATTCCGCGACGTCGGAACGGTCGGCTGGAGCGTCAAAATAACCGACGAGATGCTGCTTACCTGTCATCAGCATGGAACCAGCGTCAACGCGATAGGTCACCGGTTTGCCAGAGCTTTGCACACCCGACGCAGAAATTCGAAAAAGATATTTGCCTGGGTCAGGAGGATGAAACGGGGATAGCGTAGCCGCTTGCCACCGCGACGAGCTGAACATCACGACGCGATCGTTGTCATCGGATTTGCGAAACACCTTCTCGGTTGTTGACTTGACTTGATGAGTTTCTTTGAGACTGTATCGCTTTTTGATAACTTGCGGCTGAGGCCGGTTGGCGATTGCTCGATCGAGCGCCAAGTTGGCGGTTTCGAGGTAACGTTCCAGCAAAAAAGATGAGATGTGAAGCGCTTCACCCACGTTATCGAATCCGAAGGCCACGTTGTCGGGTGGTAACATCTCTTGAAAATCGAGACTCACACCCAACAAATCTCGCACCGAATTTTGGTACTCAACGCGATTGAGGCGACGAACAACGGTCCGCCCCGTGTCCGGCGAATCGGCGCAAACGGGAGCGGTGCTAGGCAACGAAGCTATGGCCCAAAATACTGCCCCAAAGCAACTTCTCGCAACCAGCTCGTACAGAGTTATCCCAATCCAGGGGTCATTTTGAAACGGAAGCCGTCGGCTATTCGACATGGTCTGCGCAAGTCATGGGATTGCAGTCGGTTGTTAAAAATACAATGCCAATTGTAACTGGAGACTTTGCATTCTGGGAGCGGCTTGCTTTTTTGCAGCACAGGTGCCGTCAAAAGGGCCAAACGCTGCATTGGCTCACAAAACGTCGGCCCGCGCAACGAAGTTTCGAACGGCACGGTGTATGATGATCTCATGGCAGAGATTACTTGAGCGTCGGATTGCCACGGGCTCGAAGAATTGGCATGTTCATCTTAATCGAAAACCTTCAAGAGTTTCAGAATTTTCCAGAACCGCTTCGCAAACTGGTCGAAGAGGAGCTCCGTGCAGGAAATCAAATCATGGAGTTTGGTCATGGCTTTCCGGCAGCGCCTTGCGGTGCATATATCAAGCTTGCTGCACCGGTGAGTTCAAGGGAACGCGTGGCCACGCTCGAGCTCGATTTCTACGATCGCGATTCAAGCAATTATTCGGGTGAGTTTACGGATGCGAATCGACATTACTTTGTGTTGGAACCGCCGCACCCACCCAAGCCTGCGCCTGATACCAATGCAATCCGCGCGGTCATCGACGCCGAGTATGCTGCGCTAAGTGATTCTCGGACGCAGGCATTTGACTCATCCAACGAGAATGTTGCCCCCATCCGCATGCCGAGGAAGGACAGGAACGACGACGCTAACCGGCCCGACAGTCCTCCAGCTTCGGTCGTGGCTCGCTTTGTGAAGAGCATGGAAATGACTTACGACAAATGGCGTGAAGGCGAAGGCTACGATCTCGCGTTAATTGAGGAGGCGGATGAGTCCTCACGCGACAGCATTGAGAAAATCGTCATTCAAAATAATCCGCTTGGCTGGCGCGATATCGAAGCTCTAGCCATGATTGGTTCGCCACGCGGACGGGCGGCCATCTTGGATGCGTACTTGAACGCCGATACTCAGACGAGAATGGCCGTCCATCGGTACGCGCCCGAGCTCCTGACGGAGACTCTGCGCACCGACTCGATCCTGCGAGCATTGCGTGAGTCCGAAATTTACTATGGACTATCCGAAACGCTCGACGAAATCGAGGACTTTCATCCGCCGGAAGTCATCCAGGAAATGCTACGCGGTTTGATGAAACGCGACGGTGCAACTGCTTGTCATTTTGCAGCAATGTTATTTTATTTGCACGGAAGGGCTTCTTCAGCATTCGATTGGGATCATCGCCCGTTCTTCCTAAAGTTCAATACCGACAATTTGATCGAACGCGAAAAAGCCACGCGGGAGCTATGCGAAGTCATCGGTGTTGACCCTGCGATATGCATATCGACTTTTCCGAATCACGGGTAAACATTGTTTTGTCTTGCCAGAGGATTGCAAATATAGCCTGGCGAACAAAATTCCTGTCTAAGATTGTGTCGCGCCCGACACGGAATACAAGTCGCCGCGTCAGGTGTAATTTGGTGACCACCTGAATGTCCAATTTGTATGCGTCGTACGATTCGTCGTGCTTTATGAAGTGAAAGTGGATCCAATCATCCTCGACTCGGAACGCACCATGAATCTCTTTGGTTGAAGGGCTTGAAGAGCTTGGGCTCGAATCAAACTGAATGTTGAACGGAGTCTGCTTTCTATTCTCTAAATCGTCCTCTTGGACCGTGGGAATTATTATTCTCGCGGCAATTTCAAACTCTGCGTCAAGGACCGGTACATAAACGCGATAGCTCCATCGATTCGGCAACTCTGGATTTGCCAACACACTGCGATCGATCACTCGAATCACTGTACCATGATATCCAACCGTGGAACCACTTACTTCGCGATCCTCCACAATCAAGACGTGTGTCTTCGGTTTGATTGGTTCCAACGTCATAGCAATCGATGTCCCGAACTCAGTCGCGATGCTGCGTCCATTTTCAGATCGCGAGGACTTGTGGCCGAGTTGCTCCGCAACTCGGGAGCGAGGGCACTTTGTGCCAACGTCGATTGTATACCATTCGACTTGTTTTTGGTTGCGTGCCTCGAACGGAGAGCGAGGGCACTTTGTGCCAACGTCGATTATATACCGCTCGCGATTGAAATCTTCTTTGGCCGCCCCTGCGACATTGGATTTCGAGTTTGCGTACGGAAGTCTGCTGCACGATTGTGCGTTCGCTTCGTTGGGTATGCCTGATTATCGTGCAGTCGGCTTTTCTTGCGAAAATCGAAGAATCGCGCAAGGGTTCTCAAAGCCGCACAGATAGGACTGCTTTGGTTTTCAACAGTGCATTGGCACCAACAACGCTGTTGCGCGACATTTGGCAATCGGTCATTGGCACTTGAAATGCATTGTCGTCTTTTGTCGGCGAACAGATTCAGAACACTCCTATGCAAGCCTCCCCACGTCATCGTTCGATTCAAGTACACAGCCTTACACACTTATGCAGTCCAAAATCAAGTCAAACAGCCTCAGTCGGCGACAAGTATTAAGAAAAACGATTGCAGTAGGGAGCGCGGTCGGCATTTCGCAATTGCACCCGTTCATACCAACCATCTATGCGTCGGATGCACCTGAAAAACGGAACGTCAACTTCGGATTCATCGCGTTGACGGACTGTTCATCGCTAGTGATCGCACATGAAAAAGGCTTTTTCAAAAAGTATGGGATCACATCGACGCCCGTAAAGCCGGCCAATTGGGCGGCCGTACGCGATGCGCTGGCCAAGGGTGATGTGGATTGCAGTCATATGCTCTTGGGCATGCCCATCGCAAGCACGATGGGAGTCGGCGGTACCAAAGCCGTTCCCATGATCGTGCCGTGGATTATCAATCGCAATGGACAAGCGATCTCGCTCAAGACCGACTGGGTCGGCAAAATTGCAGGAGATCCGCGAGCCCTCAAGGCTTTCGTCGCCTCCGCTAAGAAGGGAGAGAAGTTGAGCTTTGCCGCGACATTTCCGACAGGCACGCACGCCATGTGGTTGCGATACTTTTTGGCTTATGGTGGAATCCACCCAGACAAAGACGTGGAGTTGCTCACGATCCCGCCACCGCAAATGGTTCAGAACATGAAGGTCGGGAAGATGGATGGATTCTGTGTCGGTGAGCCCTGGAACGCACGTGCTATTGCAGAAAAAGTTGGCTTTACTTCGATTACGACTCAGGAAATTTGGAAGGACCATCCGGAAAAAGTTTGTGCCTTTACGACCGAGTTTGCAGACAAAAATCCCAAGACGGTCAAGGCAATCCTGAAAGCGGTCCACGAGGCAAGTGTTTGGTTGGATGACCTCAAAAACCGACCTGAACAGTGTGATATCGTTTCACGAGACGCCTATATCAAGTGCCGCAAAGAACAAATTCTAGGTCGACTAACGGGTCAGTTGGACTACGGTGACCAACGCAAGAAAGAAGATCCGAACTACATGATCTTCAGCTCTCGAAATTGCAACTACCCGCAAACGGCTTACGCCAAATGGTGGGTCACACAGTTTCGTCGTTGGGGGATGGTCGAGGGTCCTCAGGATTACGCCGGGATCGCCAGCAACGTCATGCGGCCAGCCATCTATGAGGAGGCCATGAATGAGATCGGCTACAAGCATGGTGGAGCTGACGACTCATCGTGGACCATGATCGATGGTGTCACATTCGACCCCAAAGGCGATATGGAAAAGTACGCCAAAGGATTTGCAATCCACAATTTAAAGTCGTGACCGATTTATAGTCGTGATCGTCTGGGGCAGTGCCATTCGCTTGCAGCCAAAGTTCATTCGGGACGCTGGCTTATGGTGCATCGCCATGTTATCGGAATTTCCTCTCTGTCCTATATCGAACTTATATCGAATCTGGTTCCAAGCTGCCGATGAACGCAACCAAACTACAAAAATTCTTCGTGGACAACGTGATCTTGCCAGCAGTCGGAGTAGGTGTCTGCGTCATGTTTTGGTGTTTCCTGTCGTGGATGACTTGGGACGAAGGCGCTGGGGCAAGCGACTTCCCATCGCCAATCTCAACCTGGACAGATAGCGCCAAGTATTTTGCGAGCCCATTTTCACATAACGAAGCGGAGGGTTTCGACGGGATCGGGCTCGAGATTTCGCGATCCCTGATGTTGGTGGGATTGGGATTTGGAATGGCGATCATGGCTGCGGTCCCGATTGGATTTCTGCTCGGTGGCAGTCAGCGCTTTGCGAGCATGTTTGATCCGATTTTTCAAGTGCTAAGGCCCATTTCGCCCTTGGCTTGGTATCCGCTGGCCGGGCTGATTGTGATCGCCATCCGTCGTTACAACAAGGAAATCGATGCGACGCAGTTGCAGTGTATCTTTACGATCGCGATGTGTTCGATTTGGCCAACCATTTTGAATACTGCCGTGGGTGTGCGAGCGATCCCAAACGATTACCTCAACGTCGCCAAGGTATTGCGGCTCTCTACGCAAAAACTGTTTACTCGCATTCTCCTGCCGGCGACCGTGCCTTACATGTTTACCGGTTTTCGGTTGAGTCTGGGGATCGCATGGCTCGTAATCGTTGCGGCTGAGATGCTATCTGGCAAGAGTGGCATTGGGGCGTTCGTCAACAACCAATATCAATCGGGAACCTACGGGCCCATGATCGCTGCAGTCATCGCGATCGGAGTGGTCGGATTCATCTTGGATCGATGTATGAACGTTTTGGAAAAGAACGCAATTTCCATTCTGGGCTTCCCATCGTTCCTCGTCCGATTCGTGCAAGGCCTGCGTTCTCAAGGGACGCCGTCTATTTCATCATCGACGCTTTCGGCCATGGAGTCGTCTACACATCATAGGCACAAGGAAACAAGCGATGCCGCTGCTTGAACTTCGACAAGTGTCCAAAGGGTATGGCAAGGGACGTCTGCGCAACGAGGTGCTTCGCGACATTAATCTCAGCGTTGAGGAGGGCGAATTCGTTTCTATCGTCGGCTTTTCTGGTACCGGGAAAACCACGCTGATCTCTACGCTCGCTGGACTTCGAACACCCGACTTGGGGCAAGTGTTGCTCCGAGGCCAAGTGGCCAATCCGCCTGGTCCCGAGCGCGGCGTCGTATTTCAAAACTACTCTCTCTTGCCATGGCTGAGTGTCCTCGACAATTTGATGTTTGCCGTCCAGCAGGTCTTTCCGAATCTGAGCAACTCACAACAGATATCGCATTGCGAGACCTACCTAGCGATGGTGAAATTGTCCCCCGCCATCCACAAGAAGCCGAGCGAACTTTCGGGTGGAATGCGTCAGCGCGTATCGTTGGCTCGTACGCTGGCCACACAGCCGCAGGTATTGCTCATGGACGAACCGTTGTCCGCATTGGACGCGCTCACACGAGCAACCCTTCAAAGCGAGATTGTTAGCATTTGGGAACGCGATCGTCGTACGGTGGTGCTCATTACGAATGACGTGGATGAAGCCATCTTGATGTCGGATCGCGTCATCCCACTGATTCCTGGCAAAGCGGGCCTGGGCGCGACTCTGGGGCAGGCTTTTGGAGTCGAATTCGCGCGACCTCGAACTCGCGCAGCGCTGGTACATCAGGCGTCGTATAGACCGCTCAAGAAGGCCATCGTCAACACGCTTCTAGCAGCCCGACGCGAATCGCAACAACTGGCCACCTCACCCTAGATCACCCCC
>JBEBHM010000822.1:0-3714 GCA_040080875.1 Pirellula sp. | reverse complement strand
CGAGACCTTTCCCATCAACTCAACGCCCATCAACTCAACCCCGATCAACTCAACGTCGCTTGCGAATGCCGGTCAAAGAAAGAACTATTATGAGTCCATCGTTCGAATGATTCATCAAGCTGCGTTAGCTCTCGAACATGCCCATCAGTACGGCATCATTCACCGGGATATCAAACCCGGAAATCTCATGGTCGATCAAGCCGGAACGGTCTGGGTTACCGATTTCGGTTTGGCGCAAGTTCTGCATGCGGACACCCAGTTGACTCGCTCGGGAGATCATATCGGGACACTTCGATACATGAGTCCTGAGCAAGCTGCCGGAAACCGTGAAGCGATCGACCATCGAACCGATATCTATTCACTCGGAGTCACTCTCTACGAATTGCTGACCCTCGAGCCGGCCATACACGGTCAGGATTATCGCGAGATGCTCAATCAGATCGCGGAAAAAGAGCCCCCAACCCCCAAGTCGGTCGACCCACTCCTACCGACCGAACTAGATACGATCATCCGCAAAGCCATCGCAAAAGAACCGTCTGGCCGATATGCGTCCTCCAAAGATTTCGGCGATGATCTGCAAAGATGGCTCGAACACAAACCGATTGCGGCCAAACCTCCGAGCATCATGGAGCGACTGGCAAAGTGGAGAAAACGCAATCAGCGACTGGTCAACTTAGGCGCCGTTGCTGCCGTCCTTTCTGCAGTCGGCCTATTGATTACGACCTTGATCGTCCTAAGAGAACAACAGCAAACTCGCATCGCGCTCCAGAATGAAACCGCACAACGCGCGGAAGCGGAGGCCAACTTCCAACAAGCACGCAGGGCAGTCGATACCTTCAGTGAACTCAGCGAATCGGAACTTTCGCATTTGCCGGTTTTCCAAAGCCTTCGTCGACGCATACTCGAGACATCGCTTGATTTTTATCGGGACTTTCTCTCGAAGCGAACCGGCGACGCCGAGGAGTCCCAAGAACTCCAAGCGGCAACGGCCAAAGTAGAGCGTCTCGTGGACGAACTCAGATTGCTCGACTTGGTCGAACCACTCTTACTCCTCTCGCGTGAAAGTGTTCGCGAAGAACTACAACTTGAGCCGGAGTTGGGAAAAACTTTGAGCCAAGAGGTCGAGAAACTCCAATCGGAGCGAGAAAGTCTTGGACGAGACGGCGGGATTCTATTGGCAGGTTCCAATTCGCCGATATCAGAATTGATGCACGACTTCGTTTCCAAAGTGATCGAACAAATCGATTCGTCGCAGATGCAACGACTGCAGCAGATAGTGCGACAACAAAACTTACCGTTCACTTTCCTGACTGCTGAAGTTTCCGATGCGCTCGAATTAACTGCTGACCAAAGACAAAATATCCATCGCATTATTCGCGAGGAATCGCCCGACCGTGCCAAGCCGCCACCGGATCGACCGCGTGGTGAAAATCCTGATCGCATGCCTGCGGACCGCAGACCAGGCTTCAACGATGGACGCGGCACTGGTCCCTATGGGCCTGATCGCGCTTCGGGTCGAGGGGACCGTGGGCCAGGGGACCGTGGGCCAGGGGACCGTGGGCCAGGACGGCGTTCAAGATCCGATCCTGGGCCCGAGTTTCCACGTCGCGAACCAGACGACCGAACCGGTCCCCCAAGACCTAATCCCGATCGGCCTCCGAATGGGCCATGGCCAAATAATGAGCCAGGGCCGTTTGGTCCCAATATGCCGCGCCGTGGTGAACCTGGCTTCGGCCCCATGCGACCGTTTCAAATCGACCCTCAATTTCGCAAAGCAACCAATCGAATCGTGGAACGAGTACTCGCGTTGTTCACCGAGGAACAACGAACGTTGTGGACGCTACTCATTGGCAAACCATTTGTCGATTCCCCGCCACCTCCAGAATAGAACGACAATGACAAAATAATTTGCGACGGTTCCCAATGGGATTCGCAACAAGTCAAGTACGCTGACGGATGAACGCAATATTCTCTGAAATCCACAGCGAGAAACAGTTCAACCACATAGCCCCGTCGGGCTACTATCAATCGAGAGGATCGAAAATGAAGATCTGTACAATTCTAGGCCTCGGGCTCGCCTTGGGATTTTCAAGTATTTCTGGAATGGCCTTGGCACAGCCGCCCGAGGGACGCGGTGGACCAGGAGACCGTGGACCAGGAGACCGTGGACGCGGAGACAGGGGACCAGGAGACAGCAGACCAGGTGCCCCGGTACGAAATGACCGGGATCGAATGATGCACCCGCCTGTCATTGCAGTCTTGGATAACACCAAGGACGGCGAAATCGACTCCGATGAAATGGAGCATGCCGCAGCGGCACTCAGAAAGCTAGACAGAAACAAGAATGGCAGACTATCAGCCGATGAACTTCGACCTGGGTTCGGTGGACCAGATCGACCCCGAGGTCCCGATGCAAGACGAACCGATGCAACACACCGGAATTCTGCCGGACGAGGACCAGACGCAAGTGGACCATCAAGACGAGGCCCCGAAGGTAGAGGCCCCGAACGAAGAGATCCTGAAGGTAGGGGCTCTCCAGGAAGAGGCCATGACGGTAACGGCCCAGGTGCAAGAGGCCATGATCGTGAATCACATGGCCCTGGAATGCGAGGTCCTGAACGTCGAGGTCCTGAGATGCGCGGTTTTGAGATGCGCGGTTTTGAACGTCACGGCCCGGAAATGCGAGGCCCTGAAGATCGACGTCCAGAGGGCCGAGGTGATTTTGATCGCAGACCGCCTGGTCGACCGGACCGCGATCGCGACGCACGATCCGACCACGAACGAGGACGTGCCGATGCACGAGGACCTGGCGACCGAGGGCGTGATGATGAACGCGGCGAGCGTGGACGAGACGGAGAACTAGAACGAGGCGAGCGCGGCGAGCGAGGACGAGACTGAGAACGCGAAAGTGGAGCTATGCAACTAGTCATGAACATCGTTGCATGAGTCCGTAATCGTTGATCGGATTCATGAACGCCCCGCATTTGTGCGAGAACTGTTCAGGCCATGGGTGAGAAGTGCGAGCGAGGCTCGCATTTCTGTTGGGGAATTGGAATCGGGATGCTAGACTCATTGCACTAAAATGTTCCCAGTCCATTCGTTCAAATCATGTGCAAAGTCTAACTGTGAATCAACGGACTCCGTTGCCTACACCAAAACGAACCTATCGTTGGATCGCGACCCTCACTCGTTGGTTGCATATTTATATTTCCCTGTTCGGGTTAGCGGTCATTCTGTTCTTCAGTGCAACAGGTTTGACCCTGAATCACCCAAACTGGTTTTTTCGCGAGAGCACAACGCAATCCACCGGCAATCTGGAGACTCGCTGGCTCCGCAATGGCAACCCGCCACCCTTGGGTTGGGATCAGGCAGACTACGGCCACGAAGTATCCAAACTCGAAATCGTTGAGATGCTCCGGACGCGACATCGTATCCACGGACAAGTCTCCAGCTTTTTGGCATTTAGCGATGAATGCGAAGTCGGTTTTGAAGGGCCTGGCTACGCCGCGACCGCCAGGATTCAACGGGACAATGGCGAGTACACGCTGGATGTCACTTCTAATGACCTGATCTCCGTCCTCAATGATTTGCACAAAGGTCGGCACACAAGTGCCGCTTGGTCGTGGCTGATCGACGGGTCAGCGATTATCGGCGTGCTTACGGGTATCACTGGATTTGGGTTGATTTTTTTCCTTCGTCTGCGCCGAACCACAG
>JBEBHM010000148.1:0-13910 GCA_040080875.1 Pirellula sp. | reverse complement strand
CTTCGGCAAACTGCTGCCGACACTTCCCATCTGGCTAACGCCTGAGCTGCGCGTAATGCTCCCACTCGAACCCAGCTATGAAGAGACGTGCCGCATCCTTCAGATTGGCTGAATGAGAAATCGCTAACGGTTCACGTTACTACGTTACAAGAGTCACTCGCTTGAATGATTTATTTTTCCGATGCCGAGGCATGGCTCTAGTTCAGCGATTCATTAAGTCCCAGATCAACGACTACGTCGGCAGTTGGTCCGAGCGGGTCAAACAGAAACCAATCGGTACTACCGCTGCCGATTAGAAAATCGACTTCGTCATCGTCGTGGACGGTTTCTCCCTTTCGCAGGAAGAAATTGCCGTTAAGCCGAATGGCGAAGCCGGGATTGTCGATTCCTCGTAGGTTGGCCACGCGCGTCTCGTTTGCTATTGGATTGGTCCATTCGAGCAGGATCTGTTGCCGCGCATAATCGTTGTTGTCAAAGGAGGTTGTGCCGGCGATCAAGATGTCGTCGCCATAGTCACCGCTCATTCGGTCGCCCCCGCGTCCGCCGATCAGCAAGTCTCGGCCTTCGTTGCCTGAGATTGAGTCCGTTCCGGTGCCGCCGATAAGCCCGCCGGAGATATTGTCGTTGCCGTCGCCACCACGAACTAAGTCCTTGCCCGCACCGCCAGTGATGTTGTCGTTGCCGGAATCGCCATGGATGACGTCGTTGCCGTCGCCACCATCGAGTTCGTCGTCGTTGGCTCCACCGTTGAGGTCATCGGCACCTTCGTTTCCATAGAGCCTATCGCTTCCGGCGTCTCCTATCAGCGTGTCGTCGGCTGGGCCGCCGTATAGGTCATCGTTACCGACGCCTCCGTGCATCGAGTCGTTGCCCTCTTCGCCATGTAATTCATCGTGAAGGAATTGACCGACCAGAACGTCGTTGCCCAGGCCGCCGAAAATTGTATCGTTCCCGCCGAGCAAGCTCACGGTCGGGGACAGTGCAATACTGAGGTTGTCGCCGCAGAGAAAATCGTTGTCGTCTTCGCCGTTGATGTAATCGTCACCGTCAGCGAGCGATTCGCCCACTCCAAGTAGCCAACCACCGATGACCGTATCGCTGCCGCGGCCGGCCGCAATCGTATCATTCCCGCCTTGTCCATGGATATTGTCCGCACCCTGGCCTCCGAAGATAAGGTCATTCCCATGGCCGCCACGAATCACGTCCGCTCCGCCTATCGTCTGCCTTGCGAAGAACGCTTGAATCGAACCGTCGTCGCCGATGATTCCGTCGTCGCCGTCATCGCCAAAGAGCGTGTCCGGGCTGTTGTCCTCGCGAGTATCTGCGTTGCTGACAATTTCGAAGCCGCCGATTAACTGATCATTATTCTCTCCGCCATAAAGTGTATCGCTACCGCCGCCGCCGACGAGTAAATCGTTGCCGTCTTGGCCATATAGCCGATCGCCATTGGTCGAACCGTAGACCGTATCGTGGCCCGCACCTGCGTAAACGGTCGCCGGTCGCGTGAAGCTGCTCATGGTGATGGTGTCATTGCCCGCGCTACCGATCAATGTGGCGGACTCGATGGATGCTAGCGTATCGAACATGCCAGTTTGGTGTAGAAAGAAATTGGTTAGTAAAACATTGCCGGCGACCGACTCAACCAGTATATCTGAATGCTGTCCTCCGTTGATCGAATCGCCGCTGCCACCACCCGTCAACGTATCATTGCCTGCGTTTCCATCGAGAGTCTCTTGCCCCGGTCCACCGATCAGTTCGTCGTCGCCCGCTCCGCCTTGCACTGTAACGGAAACGCCGAGATCGTCATGGATGACGATTCTCTCATCGTCGCCCGAACCCAAGATCGTAAGCGACAACATTCGGCTTCGCAAATCGGACCAAACCAATTCGCCATTGATCGTAATTCGGACTCGGTTGTCGTTTATGCCGACAAGTTGCACTTCAACCAAATCGTCATCTCCGTCATTGCCCGCGTCCTGCAAATTCATGTCAAGCACTATGTCGTCGGGCGTTTCGATGAGATCGTGAACGTCAAAAAGTGGGTCGCGGTTTTGCACGAAATCCGATACGCGAGTCATGTACAGAACATTTCCGAACGTGCCCCAACCGCCCCCAATGACCGATGCGTGAATGCCCGCGATGCGCCCGTCAACTATGCCGGGGCCCCCAGAGTCGCCGCGCACGACGCTGGTTTCAAGATTACCCAGCCCCAGTCCGCCCATCGAACTATTCCCAACTGTTCCGTCGTCAAAGTCCGTCTGCAGGTATCCGGTGACATTGTGAACGGCGTCGATTTCATTTAATCCGGCGCGGCGTACTCCGGCCGTGTCCGGCGGACCAATATTTTCGCCCGTCGAACCTTGACCAGTGCGGCCGTAGCCCACGAAAGCGACCTGCGATCCGACCTCGTCCTGAGTCTCCTGGACATCGTAGCGTTGGGCTCCGATGGGCGCGATGGCCGGCAGCGTAATGACGGCAATGTCGTATCCAGCTAGATCCGCACCATCGTCCGACGTCGATAGGTTTTTGAACAACGGATGGACGACGACGTCCGCGTTTGCCGGATTGAATTCATACGATCCTGACGGCAAATCGAAACGAGCCTTCCCGACGCGGGTAGCACCTGACTTAACAGTCGACACGGATGCGAGGCCATTGGAAACGGCACTGTTCACTGTCATCTGTGGGACGTCAGCCACAGACAGTTCACCTCGAAACTCGACGGTGTAGATAAATACAGGTGCTACCCCCGGCCCATAAAAGTAAGCTTGTGCCGTTACGTCGACATTCGTGATATTGGGAAGAGCCTCTAGGGCGGATTCAACCACGGCCGGCGAGGAGTTTAGCAGAATGAATGCAGTCGTTTGACCATTGTAATTTAGCGAAAATCCGCCACTCATAACTGCCTTTGGATTAAAAGGGACAAAACTAATCCGCTGTTGCTCGTTTTGCACAATGCAATGCCCGGCAGTTAGCAAATGCCGCCCAGTCTCCAATAACGAAGCCGAGCAGCGTGGACCAACGGGATTAGTCTCGTTGTTACCCACCATGTGTACGACGCCCGTATACTGATTCAACGGAACAGCAGGCAAGTCGGCGAAAGCTCCCACGATCATCATCGCGCGCTCCTCGAATTTCTCAAAACCTACGCGTCGCAATCGACGCATACCCGTAGGATATGTACGATTTTTGCGGCGGATCGATCCAGCAATGGAGTTCTTTAGGGAGACTAAGAAGTTCGCTCGCTTCGAAGTGCGGCACGCGATTGAATTCGGCATTTTATTGGCTTTCTTTGTTGTGAGCCCAAGCCGCCGAAAATTCAATTCAGATCCAACGGTCTTGAAACAGGTTATCTACAAGGTGAATGCCGAGAATTCCCAAAAGCGCATCGTGCACTATCGGGAATTTCACAAAAAAAATGGGAGCCGCTGTTTGAACCGCAGATGACGCAGATTATCGCAGATAAAGAAATAGGCGATGTCCTACATACGGTCTCCGGAAATCTCAATACCGGCTCGGCAATTATTCTCGCGGCGGATGGAGGGCATCGAACGCTGAATGTCGGCAACGACAAACCGCCCGTTCCAAAGAATGCCCCGCCCGCGTTTATCACTTGCGCCGGTGCCGGAGATCGAGTGCACGCCATCTGGGCAAGTGACTATTTTTCTGCCATGCTCCAGGCCAGTATCCCCAATGTGGAAATGCACATTTATGGCAATGGTTACCATCCAGGTGACCGAGGCTCCTCCGGCGGAATGACTTGGCGAAACGGAATCCCATTTGGAACTTGGCATGAACGTTTCGTCGATTGGTTTCGAGATCTCGGATTCCTCGAAAAGCCGGGCGTTGAGACCAAGGCTGCTTTGGACACCCAAGCATTCGTTAAGCCCAAAAATTAGCACCTTGGCAAGCCGGAATTTGTCGCACTAGTGCTTTGTCAAGTAGGTACTTTTGGGTGGCACGCTCTGAGGCTTTGCGAAGGGCGTGGTAAATCTCAAGTGGACCCCACGCCCATCGAAGACTTTGGGCGTGCCACGCAACTTTCCGATACCCGCTTATCAAATTGACCAAGCACTAAAATTTTTTCTCAGATGGTTCTCTTATTGAATTCGGTTATAGGCCAATTCCATGGCTCGGAATGGCTTTCCATCTTGAGACATGAAATCAGAGGTCATGCTGTGGTGGTCGTTGTCGATGAGAGTGATCACCGAGACCTTTTTCATACACTGGCCCGATTGCGGATGGACAAACTCCGAATGCATGGTCCATATTTTTGAAGTCGCATCTACCGTCCCTTGCTCCATCTGCATCATGCTGGATGCATTGTCGATCCAAAAGCCCTCGTACTTTTTCGTGAACGGGTTGTAACCCCAATAGCCCTTTCCACAAAAAGCCGGGAATGGCCCACCGGTCGCATCCCCGACATAGTCTTGATGCAAGTACAGTCCGCCCAGCTGAAACGTGTTGGTCATGATGCCCGTTGTGGTTATCGGCTCGCCGGGCCCCATCCAGATTTTGACGATCGAACGAAACTTGCCCTCGAAAGGTGCGAGCAAATAGTGTTCCGGGCCGGCCTTGGGCATTGGATTGTCACTCATGTTTTATTCCATCGTGTGTGGGCATTGTTCTGGATAGTACGATACAAAAGATATTTTACGATATGTGATCAACGCCGCTCTAGCTGCGACACGATGATTTGCGATTAAATTAAAAACGCGGCTAGCGCCTGCGGCTCAACCCAAAACGCAATCTGGACAAAGCGCTAGCCCTCGACTTAACTATGTCGCAAAGCTTCGATAGGATCTAGCTTGGCTGCTCGTCTGGCTGGATAGATTCCGGATGCGATTCCTACAAAGAGTGAAACCGCCGATGCAATAACAAGTGACGATGGCGAAACGATAGTGGTCATGCCTGAGAAATACGAGACCAGTGGTGGTGAAACGATTCCAACTCCGAGACCAATCAGCGTTCCAAACGTCGAAAGAAAAGCGGTCTCGATCAAAAACTGCATGACGATATCCGATTGCCTCGCACCCAATGCGCGGCGGATGCCGATCTCGCGAGTTCGTTCGCTGACGCTTGCCAACATGATGTTCATGATTCCAATACCACCGACCAGCAATGAAACAGCCGCCGTCGCGCCCAAAACAAAATTGAAAATGCGCTGGGTCGCTTGTGCCTGCTCAATCAAATCCAGAGGAACAGTAATCACATAGTCTTTGTTGGGATGGTATTTGGCCAGGAGACCGTCCAATGCATTGGCGGTGGCTTTGACGTGAAAGCGATCCGCTACCTCGATCGTGATCTGACTGAGCTCCAATCGCTGCCGGGAAAAACTCCCTTGTGTTCGTTTGAATAGAATTTCGCCAATGCGACTTCGATCGGTGGTCAGCGGCACGACGATATCCTTGTTCAAATCCTGAGCGGACAAACTCGATCCAATACCAGCGGACGGCGTTCGGTACATCAAGACTCCCACGACGCGAAAGAAATGCTGGTTGTTCACTTGAATGGATTTGTCGATCGCCGATTGACCGGGATAGATCTTCTTGGCGACCTCTTCTCCGATGACACAAACATTGTTTCTCGATTCCATGTCGGCCGGATCCAGAAAGCGTCCTCGAGCCAACTGCAGTCGATTCACCTCAAAGTAACTCGGATCCGCTCCCACCAAGCGTGCGTCAATCGTTGCATCTTCGTATCGGGCTTCATGGACAAACTCCCGCAGGGGTGTTATTCGCACAACCGTATCAAGCGTTTCCCGGATACGGCGAAGGTCGTCGTACTTGAGACCAAACTCTTGTATGAACGACCGAAAGTTAACCGGGCCGTCCACTGCTGGCTTGACGCTCCGAACAATGATGTTGTTGATGCCAAGGGAGGCGATCTGACGTTGTGCCGTTTGGCTGGCCCCCTCGGCGACGGCCAGCATCACGATGACGCTTGCAACTCCAAAAACCAGCCCAAGGATCGTCAAAAAAGATCGCAGCTTGTGCATCATCACACTGCGCAAAGCCGTGGAGAACATGCCGCCCAAGTGCAACCAAGACCGGCGACTCATTCCTTTGCACCTTGCGCAGAGGTGCTTTCTTTCTCAGCAGACTGGTTCGCTCCCGCTTTGCGTTCTGCGGATGCAAAGTCGTTCGTACCACGTCGATACGCGTCCATTGCGACCAAGTCACCTGGCTCGAGCCCTTCCACAATCTCAACGAAAGAGTGTGTGGTGCGTCCCGTTTTCACGACTTTGCGAGTGAATTCATTTCCCTTAGCAAGATAAACGTAGGATAGCTGAAAATGCTCTGTCACCGCACCCACTGGAATCGCCAAGATATCGTCGTATATCCCAATGAGGATCTCCACCTCTGCCGTCATGCCTGGTTTCAAGGAGATCCCCTCTGGGATCTCGTTGATGAGGACGGTTGCGTCGTAATTCTTGGCGTCGTCAAAGCTGCTGGCGGCCAACTCCGCGACATAAGAGATCCTGCCGTTCAGTTTTACGTCCGGAAACGCATCCAAACGAATGGTAACCGTCTGATCCTTTTTGATGCGATTGATAATCGACTCGTGAACCCCAAGTTTGACTTGCATGTTGAGCATGTCGGGCAAGAAGAAGATGTCTCGTTGCTGATAGACTTTGGAGCCCGTGCGAATTCTTTGAGAAGCGTCGAACCAAGGCTGGTTTGCGTAGGCGACCGTTCCATCCTGCGGCGCTTTCATCTCGCATTTTGCAAGTGTTTTGACGAGATCATCCAATTCGGATTGATGAAGTTCGACAAGGTTTTTCGCGCTGGCAATCGTCGATTCAGCCTTCTCGATTTCAGCTGCGGCGATCGATTTTTCTCTTTCGATTTTCTTTGCCGCGTCGGTTTCTTTGCCTTGAAACGTGGTCATTTTCAATATGTAGTCGTACTTTTTGAGATTCTCTAATTTCTGCTCGTCGCGAAGTACGGCTTTGGTGTAGCTATTGACTCGCAATTGATATTCATCGAGTTGTTCAGGTGATCTGTAGCCTTTCTTTACGAGCAATTCGATATTTTTGCGTTCTTCTAGAAATTTTTGCAGTTGCGCTTTGCCGTCTGCAATAAGTCGCTGGAGTTCGGACTCTTCGGCCTTGGAATCCCCTTCTTTATATTTTACCACGTCGATTTTTGCGATTTGCCATTCTCGCTCGGCGGTCACGATTTTTCCGTCTGCCTCATTTGTTTTCGCGATCAGATTTTGACGCGCTTCCTTGAGCTTGCCCTCAGCCTCATTGAGTGCAATTTTCTTTAAGGCGATTTGCTGGTCTATTTTGGACGATTCTAGTTTGACTATGACGTCCCCTTTGGCGACCAACGTCCCCTCTGGAACAATAAAGACGATGCTGCTATCGTTGCCCGGCAATTCGCATTTGCCGTAAACTGTGTTTTGGCTCTCGATGGTTCCACGTTCGACCACCGTGTCTTCCAACCTTCGTCTCTTGACTTCATGTTGCATCACCTCCGACTCGGAATCGGCAGCCGGTTGGATTCTCCGATAAAGTTCAAATAGTCCGAAGCCAACAGCACCGATCAATGCAATTCCCATTCCCAAACGAAGCAAGGACCATAGCACTCGGATCGAAATCGATTTGGAGGTTTCAACCACGGCGGAACTCATGAATTTATTCTAGGATGGAATCGTCGATGGGTGCTTTTTTCGAAGTGCCCATCTCGCCCACACCCTTTGTGTCAGAAATTGCGGGTTGGGGTGTCGGCTCACTTCGAACGGCTTGTATTTCCGGAGGAAAGTAGTTTTCCTCGGAGATCATTTCTTTGAGCTGGGCCAACGAAAAATCTTCGTTGATCCAGGTCCCATTGTCATCTAGATAAAGGAGTTCCAGGACAGTAAAGAGTCGGATTTTAGCAATTTTGTAGTCGATCCAATTAAAGATTAAGAAGTTCTTGGCGCTGAGCAAGCCTTGAAGCGACTGCAGCAAGTCCCGCGTTAAGTTCGTGCTAGCTTGAACTGCGGTTCTAATATTAATCTGCGCTTGGTCGACCTGACGCGTAGCCGCCACCAATTGCTGGCGGGCAATTTGAAAATTGAGGCGTCGAAGCTCAATCTGTCGAAGCGACGATCGGACTTCGTTTGCGATAGTGTCCTTGCCGGCAACATAGTTTCGGCTCGCCTGCTGATAAGCGATTTGTGTCGCACGATAGACGTTTCGTTCGTTGAGTCGATTGAGAGGGCCGTCAAATTGAACTCCAACTCGGTACGTATTGGCAGAAGAGTCGAGCCGAAACGCATTGTTCTTGGATGGATCGGTTCCAAGCCCCAACTGCCCAGTGACATTCAGTTCGCTTTGAAGCGCATCGGCGGCCACTTCGATTTTTCGAAATGCGTCCATGACTTGTGCCTCGCGGTTCATTTGGTCAAGACGGTTTTGATGGGCAAACGTGATGGCCGCTTTTTGGTCGATTTCCAATCTGTCGATATCAATCAGGAACAATCGAATCTGAGTCTGTGCAATGTAGAGATTGGAAATCTCCTCGCGGAGTGGACCGCTAATCGCTTCGTATAGGCTTCGCCATGCGATGACTTCGGGTTTTTGAGATGCGACCGAGTCGCCGCCCCGTTCACTGAGAACTTGGTCGATCAAATTCGGTTTGACATGGTACTGTTCGATCTTCTTTTTGAGTTCACGATCAAATTGCTCTCGCTTTGAAAATCCATTCTCTAGTTCGCTAATGGTCGCAGCGATACGGCGAGCGAGATCCGTTTGTTGCTTGTGATCTATTTGATCGTTTTGCGTTAGTCGATCTTGATCAGTCGCCTTGAGTCTGGTTTGCCATTTCTGCAAGTCTGCTTTGATGTCAGGTAGCAACTCGGCAGCTTGCTCGTGGAGTTGGAGATACTCCTCAAATGAACCCATGAGGACTTGAAAGGGAGCGATCTCCGATTTAGAACTCTCGGTGGGTGTGTATTGAAGCAGTTTTTCGTAAAGAGTCTGAGTCTTGCTTTGCACCTCGACCAATTGAGGATCGACGAGCTCAAAAGGGGCTAACAACGACTCGTCAATTTCGAGTGGTACCCAGGGAGGCAAACCTAACTGAAATTTGAATTGGTCTAACGAAGCTGCCAAGCTTTGCTCGGACGATAGCAGTGCGAGACGCCCGTTTTGGTATTCCTGGAAGATCTGGTCGACCTGGATTTGCGATACCATTCTCAAGTCCAATAACTCTTGATGCTCAGTTAGATTGAGTTGCAAACTTGCGATATTGACTTGCGCATTGCGAATCGATTGCACCTGGGTGAGCAAATTCAAAAAGCTGCTGGACGTGTCCAGGTAGAATCGGCGTCGAAAGCGAGCAAAATTCCTGACATCGTAGAGTAGGTCTCGCTCGGCCTGTGTTAAGTTTTCGAGACGCACATGACGAAATGCACCTCGAAGTAGTGGTTGAGTAAACGATGAAACAAACAGACCATTGCTCCCAGCAGTGTTGGTACCAAAATCCCAAAAAAACGAGTTGAGGACGTTGGTTGCAAACTGGCCTCCGCCCGCCAATCGACGGCCAAGCCCCAGGCGGTCAGTAACCTGCAATAAACGGTTTCCTCCTAAGTCGGATCCGGTTGCTGTGTACTGTGTCCCAACATCGCCACTCCACTGTGTTGCGAACTCAAACTGATTTCCGGTCAAAGAAAGTGCGCTCAAATAAACAGACTCAAATTGCGTCTGGTAGTCTCGCGAATGAAGGAGTGCCAAGTCCAACGCCAGATTTTGGGTCAAGTCGATTTGACCGTCCGAATCGCGCGGCAAATGGTCGAGCCAAGCGGGCGATTCGATTTGGTTCGCGGTAGGGATTTTGGACCAGTATTTGGTGTTGAGGTGTCCGTCCGGAGAATTCATCAAGGGAGCTGCGGCCGGATCGTCTGGCGGCTTGGGGCTACAGTCGAGATCGGACAGCAAACCCATGCGCGATTGCGGTCTGGGTTCGACTCTCCTTGTTGGCAGCGTCCACCTTGGATCTACGAGTCTGCTAGCAATCAACGAATACGACTTCTTATCAGCGGAGTCTCGATATTGAGAGCGTGTACAAGCGGACAAGGCCAAAGAACAACAAACGATCAAAAGCAAGCATTCGAATTGACACGACGACCGCATAAGCACCGTGTGTTGTTGGGATGGACGTCTACCATTGATCACATCTCATTCCCCGCAGGTTTACACACTTTGAGCTACTTCTGAAAAACGAGTTCTCCACTCTCAACCTGCGTTATCGGAATTACCGGATCTTCGAATTGATAGTTTTTGACCATTGCCAGGTTTGATCCATCCTGAAATTTACGGTCAACCTCGCAATATGCGGATATCCTCAATGGCATGGAAAGGAAACTTTCGTCGTTGCATAGATACCTCAAGTTGCTGCTGATCGCTCGATCAACCACCCTGAAATCAAGAAGCTCGCGATCAAGAAGACCCAGACGATGTCCAAAAAGTGCCAATACAAAGTACAAAACCTAAGTCCCAACGATCGCTCGTGATCGTATTTGCTACGAAACGCATTGAATGTAGCCCTCACTAATCCAACCACTCCTCCGACCACATGCAGCGCATGCAAAAACGCAAGCACAAACGTAAGCGCATAAAGGCTGTTGCGAGATGTGACCACCTGTGAGGCAGTCCGTACCAAGCGGTACATGCCTTCGGATTGAACCGCCATGAAGAGTATGCCCATGATCAGTGCAGCCAGAGTGCACCGCTTCACCAAGTCGGTGCGGTCTTTTCGGGCTGACCGCAGGGCGCATTCCAGCGCGCCCGATACTCCGAAGAGAAGCATGGTCGATGGAACAAAACTCTTGGGCAATTGAAACGCCAGCGGCCTCATACCGGTGGATGGTGCAAGCCTCAACGCGACATAGACAATATACAGCAAGATGCTTGAGATAAAAAAGACGGTGAGCGACGTCAAGAAGATCCAAATACCCTGCATCGCGCGAGCATCCTGCGGAAGGCATGTACTCCGATTCGCAATTGTACCCTGAGTGTCTACAACGGTTGCGCTTCCAGCATCCACAAATTCTTCTCCAAAGCTAACGAGGTTTTAATATAGTGTGTTTTGCAAGATCGCCGTTCTTGCGGAGCAAGAACATTACGTCACCGTTCTTGCGGAGCAAGAACTCAACATGAACGCATGAACTTTACATTAACGCTCTTGCGGAGCAAGAGTTCTACGCTAGGGCCCCAATTCCGCTTTGGTTTTTGGCATCGCGTTCACAAAACCAGCGTCGGTTCGCCGAAGCTCGGAGATCGTCTTTTTTCGTAGCTCGAGTAGTCGCTCCGACTGAGACGACTGGGCAGCAAGGTTTACTAGTTCGTCTGGATCGCTTTCCAAGTTGTACAGCTCTTCCGTTTCGCCAGCCACAAGATTCCGAACGTATTTGTATTTGCCATCCCGGAGCATCGCGTACCATGGTACGCCGCTCGACGAAGTTAAGCTCGCATCGGTCGGGATGACGTTGGTCTCAGCTCCGTAATTGCGAGATGTGTGCGTCATGAGCAATGGGGAATTCCAGTCTGTCGACGAGGGGTTTTCCAGCAGCGGACGAATGTCACGACCATGTGTTTTCCAGGGAATGGTCACGCCTGCGGAGCGACAGAATAAATCGACAAGATCGGGGGCATTGATCGGATGCATGCAAACTTTGCCTTCGGGATAATGCTCGGCCCATCGAATGATCATGGGCGATGAAATAGTCGCATCGTACGGTGCAACTTTTTGATTAAAGCCATGTTCACCCAGCCCATAGCCTTGGTCTGCCGTGTATACAATCAGGGTATTCTCCAATTGTCCTGAGGCCTCCAATGCGGCCAATACATTGCCTACACCTTCATCGACCGCCATCATGCACTCGTTGACCTGTTGGACCCATGCGTCGTAGCTTTTGCCTGGGTTGTTGGAGTCGAAATTATCTTTCTTCTGTCCCTTTTTGCCCATGGCGTAACCACGCGGCGTTTTAATCCAGGCCTTTGTGTCTTCTAGATAGGCGGGCTTGTCTGGCCACGGGCCGACAATGTCCTTGGGGGCAGAGGCTGGATTTCCCTTGAGTGCACCTTGGTGTCGCGCGGCCGGCGTGGTAGGACCATGAACCGCGCCATAGCATAGCCAGAGATACCATGGTTTGTTGGGATCGCGATGTTGTCCACGAATGTATTCGGCTGCCCATTCGGAATAGTTGTCCGTCGAGTAGCCTTGGGTAAGTCGATCGACTCCGTTGAACGTCAGAATTTGGTCGCTGTAGTAGTTGCCAGCATTCTCCGGTTTGCCTGGACGATTCCAGACGATTTGATAGTCCCAATCTCGTCCAAATCCTGTGTCGGTCCCTGTATGCCACTTGCCGATTTGCGCGGTGTGATAGCCATTGGCTCGAAACTGGGCCGGAATAAAGGGACACTGTGCTGGGTCGTACTTGCTGCCAGGGTATTCACCCTCCATCGTCATCGACATCACGGCGTGCTGCAGTCGACCCGTCAACAACGAAGCTCGCGATGGCATACACCAAGCTCCCAAATACGATCGCTCGAATCGAACGCCTTGCGAGGCCAACCGATCGATGTTCGGTGTCTTGACCCATTCGGGCGCACTCCCGTAACAACTCAGCGTCTTGTAAGACTGATCATCCGCATAGATAAAAAGAATGTTTGGACGCTGAGTTTTTTGAGTTTGGGTTTTTTGAGTTTGGCCGAAACTTGATGTCGATTGCGCAACGACTGCGAGAGCGAAAAGCAATATCCATTTGAGATGAGGCATAGGCATAATCATTTCCCAATGCGGTATAGATGAGATCGAGTTCGGAGATACAGGGAATCATCTGAAACAGCTGGCGAAGCCATAAATCCGTCCGAGAAATCGTTCTCCGCCAATAACTTAAATGTGCGGCTGGCTTGGAATACAAAAAACTTGCCTTCCTCATTGCCCACGAACAGGTTGCCATTTGCATAGACGGGCGACGCGCTAAAATTCCCTCCCAATCGCTGTGTCCATACGACCTTACCTGAAAGGGCATCCACACACGATGCAATTCCGAGGTCGTTGATGACAAAGAGCATGTCATCGACGAGCGTCGCGCTCGGTTTGTTTGGGTAGGCCTTCGTCATTCGCCACGCGATATTTTTTTCGTCGAGCAGCCCAGTGCTCCCTAACTTGACGGCAATCAGGCCGGCCTTTCCATGTCCTGTTGGAATGTATGCCATTCCGTTCCCAATGACGGGCCGAGTACACGGCGAATGAGAATCCAAATCTTCGATGCGCCATAACTCTTTGCCAGTCTTTGGATCGTATGCATAGTGAGCCTTGGCGCCGCTGCTCACGAGTAGCGACTGGCCCTGAATATCGACGACGTGCGGCGTTGAGAATCCTTTGCGATAGTCACCGTCGGCTTGCGGTTTACCTTCTCTGTCGAGGTCCTTGAAATCAACGCTTCGGTCGGTTTTCCAAACCGTTTTTCCAGTGGCCTTGTCCAGCGCGACCAAATACTGAAAATCGCTGCCGTCAAAATTCATGATCAACAAATCGTTCCAGAGAATTGGTGAGGAACCGGCCGCACGGAAGTGATTGCAAACAAAATCCGTTCGTTCCCAAAGCTTCTTTCCCGTTTTGGTTTCGATGCAGGCTGTCCCGGGCGACCCAAACGTCGCATACAAACGCCCCTCTTCGATGACGGGAGTGGGGGATGCGTAGCTATTAAATTTGTGACAGAACTGAGGCTTGTCGATGCGAAAGATTGTTTCGTCTCGCAGGATCTTGCCGGTTTCCTTGTCGACGCAAACGATATTCAGCTCGGTTCCTTCGTCGTTCGCCGTAGTCATCCAGATTTGCGATCCCCAAATAACGGGTGAAGACCAAGCTTTCCCATGAATCGGCGTCTTCCACTTGACCACTTCTGTTTTT
>JBEBHM010000147.1:0-13923 GCA_040080875.1 Pirellula sp. | reverse complement strand
GACGATGGGTGAGTCCGCACCCAGCGTCGCCAACTTTTCTTGTGCCGTCGCTTTGGCTGGTTCCATGACACCGTACGGGTTCAATATCCAATGAAATGCAGCGAGCATTGCTAACGCGATGGTGACGCCTGACAATACACCGAACCAAAGCCAACGACGACTCGGTGAAGCAGCAGTGTATTTCGGGTTGCGAGTTGAGGGTTGCGAGTTGAGGGTTGTACGCTGCGGTGCGCGTCTTCGATACCAGAACCAAATCGCGCAAATCAATACCGCAAACTGAGTGAGCTTGCCAATTGCATATGCGGATTTTTGCATCCACGAGGCTCGGTCTTCGAGCAAGTCAAAGTAGACAAAGGTAATCAAGGTCGGCACGAACATCCCCAATGCGATGAGCACAACAGGGATTCGGCCAGGGATGGGTTGATCGGTTGTGTGCGACTCAGATGTTGACATCAGCGATAAGATCTTTCTTGGCTTCGTCAAGAGCAGCTCGCAGGAATTCGTCCATGATGTTCTCGCGAAAAAGTTTTCAAAAAAGTTGGCTTGTGACCCAACGTGTCATCGGTGTCCTTCACATTTCCTTAACCCTAGCCGCAATCGCAAGTTAGCGACAGCCTCGAGGGTCAATAAGCCAATGTCCGTTTTTTCCCCGTTGACTCCAAAGCCTGAACTAGCAAGCGTTTGCGCACCGACTTTTGCGAAATTTGACACGGCAGTTGGAATCGATACACTGCTCGCAAATGACGCAACATGTTGTGCCTGCAAATCACTACTATACTACATATAGTGGTTTTTGGCCTCAAATGGGTCGGTGAGTCACTTGCTATTCGACCGGGCAAGGAATTCATCGAGGATGCGTCGGAGGCTTTCAATACAGGGTACGAAACCCCGGTCGTAATGGAATTTTTCTTCAACGTAGCAAGGCAGCTCTTGTAGGGTCTCGGGACCTTCGTCGCTGCCTTGGGACGCAACACAACATCCATGCACTTTTCGAAGGAGTCTGAATCTATGGCAACATTAGAAATGGGTCGCGAACGCAAAACCAAGTCTCGCACAACGCACGAAGCCAGAGGCAATCGAGGCGGACTAAAAATAGAAAGTCGTTTTTGTCCAACCAAAGTCGCAAGCCCCTTCGACACTGTTTCATGGGAGCTTCGCAGCGCCGCCATCAAGGACGAGAGCGGCAAAGTGCTGTTCGAACAAACCAACTGCGAGATCCCCGCAGATTGGAGCCAACTGGCCACCAATGTCGTCGTCAGCAAGTACTTTTATGGCGATCCGACGAACGTCGAGGAGCGTGAGCGATCCGTTCGTCAATTGATTCATCGCGTGACCCGAACCATCGCCGATTGGGGGATCGCCGACGGATACTTTGACACTCCCGAAGACGGAGAGCGTTTCTATCGCGATCTAAGTTGGCTATGCTTGCATCAGCATGGCGCATTCAATTCGCCGGTGTGGTTCAATGTGGGACTCCATCAGGAGTACCGCGTTTCGGGTACCAAGTGCAATTGGCACTACAATGTCGAAGCGGGACAAGTCGAGCAGCCCGAGAACCCGTACGAGTATCCTCAGGGATCGGCTTGCTTTATCCAGAGCGTCGAAGACAACATGGAGGACATCATGCGCTTGGCAACTAGCGAAGCCATGTTGTTCAAGTTTGGATCGGGAACCGGTACGGACCTTTCCACCATCCGTAGCAGTCGTGAAAAGCTCTCTGGCGGGGGGAAACCGAGCGGCCCACTCTCGTTCATGCGTGTCTATGATCAAATCGCTGCCGTAGTGAAGTCGGGCGGCAAGACTCGCCGTGCTGCAAAAATGCAGTCGATCAAAGTTTGGCACCCAGACATTATGGAGTTCATCGAGTGCAAATGGAAGGAAGAGCAAAAAGCCCACGCGCTCATTCGCGAAGGGTACGAATCGAACTTCAATGGCGAAGCATATTCCTCGGTCATGTTCCAGAACGCAAACCTGTCCGTTCGCGTTACTGACGAATTCATGCAAGCCGTTTCCGAAAACAAGGTTTGGAAGACACGTTGGGTCAGTGACAAATGCGACATCGAGCCACCGACCTACCAAGCCAAAGACATCCTCAAACGGATGGCTGAATGCGCTTGGCACTGCGGTGACCCAGGTGTGCAATACGATACAACGATCAACAAGTGGCATACGTGCCCGAACAGCGGCCGCATCAACGCCAGCAATCCGTGTTCGGAATATATGTTCCTGGACGATACGGCTTGCAATTTGGCTTCGATCAATTTGATGAAGTACCGCCGCGAAGATGGACGGTTCGATACCGATGGCTTTGCGGCTGCTTGCCGATTGTTCTTCATCGCACAAGAGATCTTGGTGGACCATGCGAGTTACCCAACCGATCGAATTGCGTACAACAGCCACTTGTTCAGGCCTCTCGGATTGGGGTACTCCAACATCGGTTCGTTGATCATGACGAGCGGAGTGCCTTATGATTCGTCGGTGGGGCATTCGATCTGTGGTGCGATTACCGCATTGATGCATGGTGCCGCTAATCTAACGAGTGCAGAGATCGCTGGCGTGGTTGGCCCGTTTGCCGAATACTCAGAAAACGCTGAGCCGATGTTGCGAGTCATGCAAATGCATCGCAACGCGGTCGAACAAATCGACCCAAGCGGACCGAGTTACCTTAAAGACGCTGCCCGAAACGTCTGGGACAAGGTCTTGGAGTTCGGTGGACGAAACGGTTTCCGCAACGCTCAAGCGACTGTATTGGCTCCAACCGGAACGATTAGCTTTATGATGGACTGCGATACAACCGGTGTCGAACCGGATATCGCGCTTGTCAAGTACAAGCAATTGGCCGGGGGCGGGATGCTCAAGATCCTGAATCGCTCCGTCTCTTTGGGGCTCAGCAATCTTGGATACTCACCGGATCAAATCGTCGACATCGAGAAGTTCATCAGCGAGCAAGACACGATTGAGGGAGCACCGCACATCAAGGACGAACACTTGCCCGTCTTCGATTGCGCCTTTACCCCAGCCAATGGGACCCGGAGCATTCGTTGGCAAGCTCACGTCGAGATGATGGCGGCAGCCCAACCATTCTTGTCGGGCGCCATCAGCAAGACGGTCAACATGCCGAACGAAAGCACGGTCGAAGATATCGCCAACGCTTACTTTTGGGGCTGGGAGCTTGGACTCAAAGCGATCGCGATTTATCGCGATGGCTCAAAGCAAAGCCAACCGCTCTCCACCAAGTCCGAAGGTAAGAAGGCCGAAGAAGCGGCTGCCATCGAAAAGATCGTTTATAAACCACGGCGCGAGAGATTGCCTGACACTCGCAACTCGGTGACCCACAAGTTCAGCATTAGCGGGCACGAGGGGTACATCAGCGTTGGGCTCTATCCAGACGGACGACCAGGCGAAGTGTTCATCACTATGGCCAAGGAGGGAAGCACGATCGGAGGCTTGATGGATAGCTTTGGTACCGCAATCTCAATCTCGTTGCAATACGGTGTGCCGCTTGAGGTCTTGGTCAACAAGTTTAGCCATACGCGATTTGAGCCCATGGGACACACGACCAACCCAGACATTCGAATCGCCAAGAGCTTGGTCGACTATATCTTCCGATGGCTCGGTTTGACGTTCCTCGACAGCTATCGAGAAGAGCACAAACCGAAGAACGAATTGCCTGCGCAACCGAAAACCGATGCGCCTAGCTCGATTTCCAAACCCAAGAGCAACATCACCAAGAATCCGGTCAACGGAAACGGTGCCGAGGTCCTGTCTCAAAACAATGGGTACACCAAAGCTCGCTTTGTTGGAATTGGAGAATTGAACAGCAACTCGAATCGAACTTCACCAAGTGGTAGTGTAACCCAGGTTGGAACCAAGGGGGAATCGCGCGACGGACAGTTCGCCGGCTTCCAAAGTGACGCGCCTAGTTGCGACAACTGCGGATCGATCACCGTTCGCAATGGAAACTGCTACCTGTGCCACAACTGTGGGAACAGTTTGGGCTGCAGCTAACTTTTATGAGCAGGATCGAGAAGGACTCGCAAGTCTTGCTTCTCGATTCGAATAACTGAGCGAAGCCAAGGTTCATCCTTGGCTTTTTTTGTTGGGTGTTGTCCCAACGGACTACTTCGTCACGTCAAAGTCAAACTGATTGGTCTTGCCGGCTTCCACTTTCTTGTTGAATGGTGACGCATCCTGGGACGCAAATTTGCCTGAGATGCGAGGTTTTTTTCCCTTCGACATATCGACCTCCTCACCTTCTCGTCCAAGAAATTTGTCTCCGAGTGCAGCGGTATCCTTGAGGACGACTTTGTGACTTCCGACGACTGCACCTTTGCCTTTGCCGTCTTCCGACGCAAGCTTGAACTTGCCGGCGGCATCGGTCTCGCCCATGGAGCGAGGGCCACCGGCATCTGGCCAAAATTCGACGAGGATACGATCTAGCGGCTTTCCGTCTAATTTCACCGTGCCTTCGACCGCAGCCGTTGGCACCGATTCCCCGCCGCAACCGACGAAGAACAATTGCATCGCAAAGAGTCCACTAAGAAATGCGCGTCGAGTTAGTTTTTGCATGCTTGTCCCCACACATGGAATTGAATTGAAAGAATTGGCAAAGCGACCGATTCCGTAGTTTACAATTATTTGCAAGGTGGAGACAGCCTACGAGACGATTCCAAATGATCTTCGGATCCATTTTGTTTTTTGAAACTCAAAATGCCAATCCGTGAGTACGCGCGTTACACTAAAAGGGAAATGCAAGTACAGCGAATTCGATTTGGAGCAAGGGCTTGAGTACTGGAATAGAAAAACGAAAACCGCTTTTCGAACTGAACGTCGAGTTGCTCACCGACGCTTTGCAGTCGTCGGCCGAAGCGATTCTCATCAAAGATGCCAACGGTACGATTTTGGTTGGCAGCAAGCGAGTGGCGGATTTCTACTCTTGCGACGTCAATGAACTGGCTGGCCGCGATGCATATTCTGAGCTTCCAGCCGAATTGGCCGAGCTCGTTGCGGAACGAGATCGTTTTGTCCTTTCGACAGGGAACGCTGAACTCACCGAAGAGACCTGGGATCTGGGTTATGAACAGCGAACGCTCCTGGCTTCTAGGTCGCCGATTCGCAACAAGAAGGGAGCCATCATTGGCATCCTTACAAGCTATCGAAACATTTCTCCTATCAAACAGGCGTACTTGCTGTTTGAGCAGAATCAGCAACGCTTCATTACGCTGGCTCATACTTGCCCTGTTGGGATTTTTGAATGCAATCCCTACCACCAGATCACTTATGTCAATCCGGAGTGGGAACGCATCACCGGGATTAAGTCCGATGATGCGATCGGAAAGGAATGGACATCGTTCGTCGTTTTAGAACACTTGCACATCGTCCAACCTCTGGTTGGCAATGCGGATTGTCAACCAGCAGGAGATCGGGTGGACTGCAAACTGATTGGCAATCACGAATGCATGGTGGAATTGTCCCTAAACCACGTGTCCAACCACAACAATCACACCGTGTCCTATATTGGCAGCGTGGTTGATTTGACTTATCGATTGGCAGTACAAGAGCAATTGCGGGAGAAAGCAACGTTGATGCGGGACCTGACCAGTTCCGTCCCAGCGATCATCTGGCAGTTGTCTCGAGATGGACGTTGCGTATTCGCAAGCGACTATTGGGAAGCGATCACCGGCAAGTCCATCGACTGGGCTTTGGGCAACAACTGGGAGGCCTTTATTTATCCAGAGGATTTGCCTCCAGTCAAGTCGAAACTTGCTTCTGTACTCACGGAACAGAAACAAAGCGCATCCTTCGAATACCGCATCAAGGGGCGAGATGGCGATTGGAGATGGCTATTGGCAAGCTGCCAGCAAATCCATACGCTCGAAGGTAAATTCTTGGGCATTGCGGGACACGCAATCGACATCACGGATCGTAGACAGGCCGAATTAGAACTGCAACGCGCCAACGCATTGCTTGAGGAACGAGTCGCAGAACGAACCCAGGAACTGAGCAAGGCCAACGAGTCGCTGCTTGCCGAAATGGAAACGCGAAGGCATGCGGAAGAAATGCTTGGAGAAAAGAGGTCGCAACTTGACCACTTCTCCAGAATCAGTGTCATGGGGCGATTATCCGGCGAGCTAGCCCACGAACTCAATCAGCCTCTCAACGCAATTCAGAATTATGTTGGCAGTTTGGAAAAAATCGTATCCACATCCGAGGTTTCCGAGGCCGCCAACAATATCCTAAATCACTTGAATAAAGAGATTACGCGGGCGGCAAAAATTATCCGAAGAACTCGCGAGTTTGTGTCCACGGGCCTACACCAATCAGAGCCACTTTCCCTTTCCGACCTTGTGACCGATACCGTAGCCATGCTTAAGGGAGAAGCGCGCCGTCGCAAAATAAGTGTTCAAGTCGACGATCGATTGGAAAAAATCCTTTTTATGGGAGACCCCGTTCGGTTGCAACAAGTACTCGTCAACCTTGTGATTAACGGATTCGAGTCCATGATGGACCTGCCCGAATCAATGCGTATCGCGCGCATTGAATTGCAAAACAGTCCGAATCGAGTGACCATCGCGGTCCACGATTCCGGTTGCGGTGTACCGGAATCCGAAAGAGAGCGGCTCTTTGACGCCTTCTTTACGACCAAAGCCACCGGCCTAGGAATGGGGCTGGCGATTAGTCGCGGAATCGTCGAAGATCACGGTGGCAGCCTTACCTATCAACCACGCGAAGGCGGAGGGAGCACATTTCTGATTGAACTACCTCTTTGATTGTAATAGTACCGTGAGAAAGAGCTTGGCAAACGTGGAGCACCTAACGACCGAACAAACCAATCCAAACACCATCGAAATCGATTCTCTTTCGACCATGGACATCATCAAGGTGATCAATGCGGAGGACGAAAAAGTAGCGGCTGCAGTTGCAGCCGAGGCGCACGCAATCTCGCAGGCGGTCGACATCATCGCGGCCAAACTCTCGGCCGGTGGTCGGCTACTGTACATCGGGGCTGGCACTTCAGGCAGACTCGGTGTATTGGATGCTTCCGAATGTCCACCCACGTTCAACACCCCTCCCGAGTTGGTAGTCGGGATCATCGCAGGCGGCTCACGCGCTCTTACCTCCGCCATCGAAGGAGCTGAAGACAACGAACAAGCGGCAATAGACGACTTAATCCAACACCAATTGAGTGGTCGAGATGTTTTGGTCGGAATCGCGAGCAGTGGCCGAACGCCGTACGTCATCAGCGGATTGCGGTACGCCAAAAGTCTGGGCGCTGCATCCATCGGCATCACGTGCAATCGAGAGTCCGATTTACGATCAGTGGCAGACATTGTGATCGCACCCATCGTTGGCCCTGAAGTAATTAGCGGCTCCACGAGGCTTAAAGCTGGCACAGCCACCAAGATGGTACTCAATATGCTAACCACGGCAACAATGGTCATTCTAGGAAAGACCTACGGAAATTGGATGGTGGATTTGCGAGCAACCAATTTCAAACTTAAGGCTCGGAGCATTCGAATCGTTTCCTCCATCACAGGCCTAACACCTGACAAAGCCGAACAATTGATTGAATCGTGCGACGGGGATGTTAAGACAGCCATCGTCGTTGCAAATCGATCGATCAGCCCTAAGCTAGCGCGTGAATTGCTAAAGCAAGTCTCAGGAAGATTGCGATTAGCGCTCGAATCAACGATCCCAGATTGGCATTGAATCGGCATGGACCATCACGATTCAGTCGGACAGAGATGGCTACTAGGTGTGGATGGTGGTGGCACCAAGACCAGCGCATGGATTGCCGTGGTGGAAGGCATGGGTTCGGTTCCAAAACTGAGGGTTACCGGTCAAGGCAATGCTGGGCCGAGCAACCCTCGTTCTGTGGGATTTGACGTTGCCATTGCGAATTTGAGTCTCGCCATAGACGCCGCTAAAAAACGTGCTTCGCTCGAGGGTGTTCCTCTTGCCATTGCATGCCTGGGTCTTGCCGGCGCTGGCCGCTCCGAAGAACAGCAGAAAATATTGGCTTGGGCAACATCCCAATCGTTGGCTGCCGAGACGATCGTTGTCGACGACGTTGAGCCGCTCGCTTTGGCAGCTGAATACCAGGATCGATACTTGCGGGACGATTCAATCGGTCATCCGCGTGAGCCGGACGTCAAAGTCAGTTGGGAGCAATCCGTAACACTCGTAGCGGGAACCGGCTCGATCGCTTGTGGAAAAAATACAGATGGGCAACGAGCGAGAGTCGGCGGCTGGGGATACTTGCTCGGAGACGAAGGAAGCGGGTTTGCGATAGGGTTGGCTGGTCTGCAAGCCATTTGTCGTGCGCATGACGGCAGCGGCCCCAAAACGGTACTCAGTTCGATCTTGCTTGATCGGCTTGAGCTTGAGAGTCCGATTCAACTTGTGGGCTATCTTTACCAGTCGATACTGCCGAGAGATTCCGTCGCCAAATTGGCTGAAAACGTGATTTCAAGTGCGTTCAATGACCCCGTCGCGAGCTCCATTGTTTCGTCGGCAATCGATTCGTTGGTGAATCTCGTTAGATCGGTTGTCCAAAAACTGCGATTGGCTAAAGAAGCATATTCGCTGGCATTAAGCGGAGGCGTTCTATCGCACCATCAATGTGTGATTGACGCCCTAATGGTGCAACTAAAAAACGCCGAGATTTCGCCACGCGATTGGCAGTTGGTGCGAGAACCAACATACGGTCCGCTGATCATTGCGGCCACGCGGAATCAAAGCTGTGCCCCTGGCCGATTGTAGCCGAATGAAATCGCTCCATCTTCGTGGCGTTTAGCGAACTAGGCAATAAAATAGGTCATTTGTTCGCTACAATCGTTGTAATGGATATTCATCAATTGCTGATTCGAGTAGCCGAATTATCCTTCAACGAGACGGTCCCAACGACACTCCACGTGTCGCGGAGGCATTCCCACTTTCTAATATCACAAATCATTCGCTTAATTGAGCCTGAGGCGCTAGCCGATCGATCATGAAACTAGGCTAGCGCCTTAGGCTGAACACAAAGCCAGCGAAAGTCGAGCAGCGAATGACTTGCGACGAAAGTGGAAAGATCTCCTTGTAAGCTTTTGACATCGACTGGAATTATGAACACGCAGGCCGAAAACAAAATTGAAAATTCAGTCTCTGTGGGACCTCGCGTACAAGCGTGGTTGGTGGATGCAATTGCAATCCTCGGGTTGATTGTGATGTTTGTAGCTGGAAGGCCATTTTGGGAGCACTGGCTCGCCTCAACCGACAGGCTGACGTGTACGATTTGTGCCGTCGTCGGACTTTGCATCGCTCTCGCTCGCTCCACATGGTCTGGCGATCTGAGCACGGTGCGGTTTAGGCTTTCGATGGGGCTTGCGTCGATCGCTTGTCTTGCCGCAATTCTTACTCTTGCACTACGATGGCCAGAGTTCAGTAGCGTTACTATCGGCTGCGTGTTTGCTGCCTGGCACAGTTTGCGCGTGCGCCATGAGCGACTGTCTCAGGCGGTCTTTCTCGGGCTATTATGCATGTTCCCGTTCGCGTTGAATTCCATTCAAGGCGACGCAGGGTTGGGTTGGGTTGGATCGGCGGCTATGCAAACAACCGCTGGACTGGCCAATATGCTCAAGCAACCGTTTGCGATTGAGGGAGACACGATCCTTTTTTCTCAAGGCGTTGCCGACCAGTTCGGCGCTGTGGAGCATTGGGATGGCGTAGTCACGCTTATTGGCATCGTTTTTTTCTGCCTTTTTGCATTTCGAAGAAAATTGTTGGTTGCAATCGCAAGCCTTGCCGCGACTCCCTTTATATGGATAGCGGTTCGCAGCACGACATGGATGATTTTGTCGACGCTTTCCGGGTACGATGCAGCTTGGCTTAACTGGTCACCTTCAGTGGCCGTAATGTCGTTTCTGGCGAGCGCACTATTGGTCATTGCGTTGGATGTCCTATTTGCAAGTATCTTTGAGCCGATTCCGTTTGAGATGTTTAATGCGGAGAGTCCACTCATCTCGTATGCGTGGAACTGGATTTGCGGTTTTCCTGGCGTCGTGTTGAGGATACCCAGCGCGAATAAGATTTCAGCGCGCTGGAGGGCTAAGCTCAGGTTAGCGAAAGTAGAGCCTTCTTGGACCACGGACTATCATTGGCTCCGACGAGAACTGTTTCTCATTGTCTTCAGCCCCATTGCGTTGATCGGCGGAATCATCGATGCGGTCCGCGGTTGGCTGTATTCAAGAAAATGGAGGCGATTATGGCTTTCCTTATTCTCATTCGTATTGCCAGTCATGGTGTATATCGCGTTCGGCCTCTCCTTTCTGCGGCGAAGCGACCAACAAGTTCCTTTGTTGGCCGAAGAAAGCCAACGACTATGCTCGACTGCTGCCCTGGAAGATGCGAATTTCCGCTTGCAGGAGCCTGCGTTCAGTCAGCTCATGGGTTCGCCCCAGCAAGAACCAAAGCGATCGTTCGAGCCTTTGCCCGACCTGACGAGACGATACGTAGAATTGCTTTCGAAACGGATATTAGCAGTTCAACCCAAGAATCAAATGGCCAAGTACCGACTTGGTCTTGCTTACGCAATGGGTGGTCAATCCCAACGCGCCTCGAATGAAATGAAGGAGTTGGCCAGTGGAGTCAGCGGTTACTTTCCACAGGCGGTCGAGTGGCGTGCTAAGGACCTTGTGCTCCGTAAAGCAGTGGGTGAAGACATTGTCTACACAGAGATCGTCGAAAATGTGGAAAAGCTGTTAAGCTGGCCTCAAGTAGATTACCGGTTGATGAGAGACTACGCAAAACTGATGGTACTGAGCGGTGAATACACCAAAGCCATTGCGGCTTCCAAACAAGCAGTAGCGGCCAATCCAGAACTCATTCTCGATCTGGCGTTGCTCTATGCGCGCGTCAAGCATCCAGAGACAAAAGAAACTGCTGCCCAAGCCGAGGCCTATTACCTTGGCAAGATCAATTTTCCGACCGAAAAAGAAAGTGACCGATTGGCCGTAGCCAAAGCCAGACTCCTTGCGGATCGGACAGACCAAGCCGAAGAAATTTTGGCAGAGGGGCTGCGACGCGGAATCTCTGGTGACCAAGTGCGACGCGAGCTATCAAATATTCAGATTCTAAAGTACAAAAAGTCAATTCAAACTGATGAAAACGGGAAGTCGACCGCAGACGTATCCTTGCTCGAAAAAGCGGCGGTTACAGATCCTACGAATCCGAACATTGCAACCGAAATCGCCGGGATGATTCCTCAAGGTCTCAACGCTTCCGATGCCCTCAAATCAGTTCTTACGCAACAATGGGCTAAAGGTGTGATCAATGTCGATACACACTTGTTACTGGGGGATGCATTCTTTGCCAAGGGCGAAATCGAAAGGGCACAGTCGCAATGGAAAGCGGCTTTGGACAAATCTCCGAACAATGTCGCCGCGATGAATAACTATGCATATTGCTTGGCTGTTAACAAACAACCCGATCTTGAAAAATCACTGGAACTTCTTGGCCATGCACATCAACTGGCTCCAGAGAACGCGGATGTTTTGGACACGTGGGGCGAAGTCTTGATGCTTGCGCGACGCCCCCGAGAGGCCGTAAATAAGTTTGAACTTTCCATCAGCTTCAACAAGAAATCGATTCCAACGCGGAAAAAACTCGCCGAGGCGTACCTCGCAGCAGGGCTCGAGGATGACGCAAAAGCCGTGCAGAGTGTTATTAGCGACCTAGAAGCGGCTGAGACCACCGAGAATCCCTGAGGCAGCGTCAACGCCTCGACACAAAGGCCGCCAGCCGGCACTGGCGCAGCCAACTGGCACTCGAGAACCCATTGTTGCTGGCGCTCGCCTCATGCCGTCCGCAGATGCCAACGTTTTCGCGGCTACGGCACTTAGAAAGTGCCTGCTACTTTGAAAGCGAGTGCCATTGGGCGCTAGCCAGGGGCCGAGGATTAATTGCCGACTCGTTGGTTACAGATTATTAAGCGCTTTGGCGACCGTTTCTTGTAGCCATTCTTTGGGTTCAAGCCCGATCGAAAACCTCAATGTTCCACCGTCGATCCCAAGTGCCGCCAATGCATCTTGGCTGTAGGATCGATGGCTAGTTGAGCATGGATGGCTAAGCGTTGTTTGCGCTTCGCCTAATGTAGGACAAAATGGAATGTCATTGGCAACGTATTGGATAAAACGGTTCGCGGCCTCCGCTCCACCACGTAATTGCAGCGTAAGCATGTTTCCATACAGCGAGTTGAACTGCTTGGTCGCTATCGCGTGATTCGGATGCGACCGCAATCCAGGATAGTCCAGCAAGCAAATATGGTCGTGCGCTTGCAATGCCTTGGCCAGAACTATTGCGGACTCTGCGGCATGGGCCATACGCACAGACAACGATGCGAGCCCTCGGCTGGTTAACCAACAATCTAATGGGCTGCTCGTCATCCCAAAGGAAACCATGGTCTGTTGTATATGCTCCCAAACTTGAGAGTGGCCGCACAGCAGTCCAAGCATTGCGTCCGAATGTCCGCAGACAAATTTGCTGAGACTCTCCATGACTAAATCGGCACCCAATTTCATGGGCTGGCATAACACAGGGGTGGCGAACGTGTTGTCAACCAAAACGACGATCCCGTCGCTCGATGTTGCAGGTCCCTGGCGTTCATGGGCTAGACTGGCAACTTGTGCAATATCCGGCACCGAGAGTCGTGGATTGGTAATTGTTTCCAAGATGATCATTCGCGCAGGTCGCTCCAGCGCACGAGACCACTCCGCCAAATCGGTTGCCAAGACTTCGTCGCATTCGATTCCCCACCGGGCAAGGTCCTTCATGATTAAGAAAGATGTGCGCCCGTAAACAGGCTGACCGAGCACAACTCGGTCGCCAGGCTTCAACAACGCTAGGGCCGCTATGGCGATCGCGCTCATGCCCTGGGCTGTTACGATGGCTTGATCCGCTCCGTGCAAGACTCGCAGGGATTCGGCAAGCGAGGACGCATTCGGATGCCCTTCGCGACGATAGACGAATCCGGATGTTGTCCCTGCCAAGAGCGAGTCGGCCTGTGCCGTGCTTTCCATGCGCCATACGCCGCTTAAGTGCAATGGTTCAGTTTGTGGCTTCGTGCGTGGAAATCGATCGCATTGCACAGTTTCCGGCTTTGATGGCTGCATATCGCTCTGATATTGCTCGTCTATATGGGGCATGGTTGTGGTCGCGTCACTCCGTGCCGCGAGGTTTCTTGTAGTCGCGTCACTCCGTGCCGCGAGGTTTCTTGTAGTCGCGTCACTCCGTGCCGCGAGGTTTTTAGGATGCACTTCAGAAAAATCCTTCCCAGCACGATCGCGAGCGGTAACAATATACAATGTCCGGCTCGAACGCCACACTCTTCAATCGACGACGCAGAACAATTCACAATGAGTACTTCCGCTACCACGACGGTGGGTGCCAAACCGATTCCCAATATCGAGCAATCCAACGCGCGGGCTATCGAAGGTCTCCTGGGCGGAATTCCTCTGAAATCGCTGGAGGCATTCTGTCGGCGGATGGCTACTGGCTTGCGCGCGGGTGTGGATATCTTGCGATTGCTTGACATGGAATCACGCATTGGGACAGTCCGCCATCGCGAGGTCGCGACCGACCTCATCGAACAACTTCGGGCCGGCCATTCCATGTCCGATTCGATGAATCATCAAGGAAGTTATTTTCCAAAATTGCTTGTCAAGATGGTGGATGCCGGCGAGCACGCAGGTGGATTGGATCGTGTTTTTCGGGAGATGGCCGATTACTATCACGACCTCAAAAGGACTCGTAGCGATTTCTTGTCGCAGATTACTTGGCCCGTCATTCAGTTGGTATTGGCCATCATGATCGGTGCCATCTTGATCCTCGTGAATGGTTTTTTTACTTCTGGATCGGCAAACGAAAAGGCGTTCGACTTAACTG
>JBEBHM010000146.1:0-13926 GCA_040080875.1 Pirellula sp. | reverse complement strand
TTGCGCGATGTTGCTTGTCGCTTGGATACTCACATATCACCGCTCGACCCACCCTTGTCCCATAAAAATGGGCTTTTCGAAGAATACCGGGGTAGAAACAGAATTCCAATCGGCAATATAGAAATCCCAGCGGCAATACTGAAGTCCCATCGGCTTGTCCGATGAGACTTAGGCTTCATGCTATCGACAGTAATACCGGCCACCACTTAATTCTGCGGGCTCGCCCCGCGGATATTTGGAATTCAGCTAGGGGGCTCATCGGAATTTGTATTCTATCCGCATTTAAGCCAGATTTTCCTCGCGTGAAACGCTTCCGAGTATCCGCTCGCAGACTTGGACTCCACGCCGCGGATGTGCATCAACGCTCGAAACGTTTCGGCGTCAAACCACGGCTTGCCGTGTTGAGACGGAAAAAATCGAGTCAGCAAGTCGATTTTTTTGTGCGCCACCTTGTCCGCAAGAGGAATAAAGACGTTGGGGTTCCCTAAGTCCCCTTCGTACTTTGGGATTTCGTATTCGAGGATCAAGTGATTTCGAAAAGCATTCCAGGTCAATTCGGACAACGTGCGATGGTCTTGATGGCGGTCTTCGAGGCGATGCGTAAAGACGATGTCCGGGTTACTTGACTCCGCAATCGCGTGTATTGCACGCTTGATCTCGACTTGCTGCGAGGGAAACAGCGTGTCCTGGAACTCGAACGTATGAACGGAACAGTTTGTGGCATTACGACACCATCCATGAAAGGCTTCGATCGCTTCTTGCTTTCTGGGTCCATTGCAACCAACGACAACCCAGTCGATTCGGATTTCGGGATTCGTTTCGAGCAAAGAGAGGATCGTGCCACCACACCCTATTTCTATATCGTCAGGATGAGCACCGATACAGACTAAGGCGCGAACCCCCGATAGATCAAAAAACATCGCGACATTTCCTTGGGATGGATGGGCTACCGAGTGACCAATTGTTTCTGAATCGCGGATTCGTTGTCTGGATTGGAAATAGCTTCTCTCCAAACTTCCCAAGGTGTTTCGCCGCGAGCATGGTAGTCATCAAACATCTGCTTTTCCTTGAAGGTATCCATACAACCAAAAAACCCATCGTAATGCATACAGAATAGCTTTTCCTTTGCAATCAACCGATTGAATGGCGCCGGGATAATTTCTTCTCCAGGAAGTATCTCTTGAAAGATAGACTGTTCAAAAACAAAGAAGCCCGCATTCGCGCGTAGATCCGTTTTGCTGACGGCCGTGATGTCTGTGACCGATCCATCTTTTCCAGCTTCAACGACGTGAAATGTTTGCGTCGGACGAACGGTCATAAACGTTGCAGTTGCTTTATTCTTTCGATGGAAATCGATGATGTCTGGCAAATGAAAGTCGCTCAGTCCGTCGGTATAGTTTGCGAGAAACGTTTCCTCGCCGCGCAAGTGATTCTCAACCGCTTTGAGACGTTGACCGATATTGGACATCAACCCCGTATCTACGAATGTGATGTTCCAATTGTGTATGTCGCGGCTCAAGAGTTTCACAGAGTTGCCGCTGCCATCCAACACGAAGTCGTTGGACATGCACTCGTTGTAGTTTAGAAAATACTCCTTGATCGTTTCCCCCTTCCAACCAAGGCAGAGAATGAAATCGGTATGCCCAAAGTGGGCGTAGTACTTCATGATGTGCCACAGGATGGGTTTGTTGCCAACGCTCACCAATGGCTTGGGGATGGCTTCGGAATACTCACGCAATCGCATGCCGAGTCCACCGCAAAACAGAACAACTTTCATCACACGCTCCTAAGTTTTAACTTGTTGACGACCTCAAGTATAATTGGGGCGTCCGTTGGTTGGACTGAGTGCAAATGCCTAACGACATACTTCACGTTCAACTTTGGTCAATTCTGATCCATGTGAGGTTTGCTTTAGATGTGACGTTTGCCGCAGAATTGCGGGTTGTAGGGAATGCCGCGGCTAACGTCACTTGGGATTTGGGGCGGGCTTCCCCAGGATTTCTAAGTAGATAGCCTCGAGCCGATTTCCTCTCTTTTCACGGTTAATCAACTGCGTTCGAGCCTTCGCCCCCTCCTGCAATCTCCTGTATTCGTCAGGGTCGCTGAACCACCGAAGCATCGTACTGGCTAACGAATCCACGACGTACTTCGAGCCACCGCTTGATTCGATGACTGTACCGCAACTTGAGTTGACAAGCACGGCTGGCATTCCTACATCGACGCACGCTACCGGGATGCCTAACATCAGTGCCTCATACACAAGTCCCGCCGAGTCGCGAAGAGTCGGATGAATCATTGCAGAAGAACGAAGGAGATGCTCAACGCATTGTTGGTAGGGCAAATTCCCTTCGAATCGGACTTGTTTTTCGACGCCCAGAGAACACGCCAATTTCTTGAGGTTGGGCAGATCGTGACCATCGCCAATAATCACATATTCGGCACTGTTGCTGGGATGGGGAGAGTTAGGACCAAAAGCTTTTGCAAAAGCTTGAATTCCGAGATGCACGCCTTTCCATCTAGGAAGCCGCCCAATACTTGTGAATCGAAACGGAATGCTCGGTTGCTGCACCGAGGATTGCGTCGGAAGTGTAGGATTCGGCAGCAAAGTGATCATGACTTCTATCGGCTCGACGCCAAGGCGTCTCAAATGACGGCGAGCCGCTTCCACACTGGCGATTACCCCCGTTGCTCGACGCAACGTTTTTCTTAAAAACGGATCGTGCTCCATCAAGGTTCGTATCGTATTCCATAAGTACCCTGTGACCCGGTTGCGCCACGGAAGTTCGCTCATCATCGACTTTGGCCAAAACTCTCCACCACCCACAGGTCCAAAAAGAAACGGTGGACCAATCGACGCCCCAGCACTGTGCATCCAAAACCGCTCGTAGGAAACGTGGTGTACCAATTCGAAGTTTTCTTTTTCGTGCGCTCTGCGCCCTTCTCTGGCCGCCAAAAATTGCCACAAATAATAGAAAATGTTGTTCCCCAAAAACGACGTCAAAAGGAATCCGAGCAAGGGAAGATGGACGTAAATCGGGTAGATCGGATGGTATTGATGCTTCGATTGCAAATAGGCATCCATATTCTTTTGATGGACCGAATTGGTTAGAACCCAAACCGGTCGACGCTTTGACGCCTCCTCGACGAAATTCCATCCGATTCCAGGTTCGCTGCCTCGTCCAGGTTCGCACGCGAATGCAACATACAAGATCTTTATTGGCTTCGAATCGGAAGTACTGGACATTTAGGTAGCAAAAGATCGGAGTCGGGCGGTTTGCGTTGGACTATGAAGCTAATTCATATTCAGCAACTTTACGAGGACTAACCTAGGCAATCGCGTATCATTTGCCGGGGTACATGTTTGGTGTCGATTGGTAGCCGAGTCCAGCAAAACGACCTACGATTAACGCAAGAGCGGCACCAGCGGTTCCGTAAATGTTAATTAATGGAAACACCGATGCCAATGTAGCTATCAAAACGAGGAGCGACGTTTTCAATAGCCATTGGGGTTGGTTGATTACCCATAATCCTTAAACGTTTATCGTATGCATGACCCTAGCATGGAGTTGACCCCTAGCAACAGCAACAAGACTGCGTACCCTCAAATGTTTGGTGTAGGTAAAGGTCGGATGGCATCGGAATAGTACGAGATCGCCACGGAGAAGAGGAGCAAAACGAGCCCACCGCCGCCATCGAGAAACCAATCATTACCCGAACATGCTTGGTGCCGGATTGCTGGCGGCAACGTACGGCCATGGGGACAAGCGATGTTTCTTCGGCCACATTCTGTCGGCATGAAGTAGGGATTGTATGGCCTATGGCGGAATCAATGATGTTCAACGATAGTTTCTGGTTCAAAACACGCAATGCTCCCTCCGGCTTTTCCGGATCACCTAGCTAGTATAGAAATTAACTGCAACACTAACGATATTCACTTTTCGCGTCGAACCATAAACGAAAGCACTGAATGTTTGAAAACTGCTTCGAGGGAAAGTCCGTGTTTGTCACAGGACACACCGGATTCAAGGGATCGTGGCTGTGTTTGTGGTTGCATCGATTGGGCGCAAAGGTCTCAGGGTTGTCGCTCGAACCTCCTACCCAGCCGAGCAATTTCGTCGAGAGCCATATCGAGGATTTGTTGGATTCTCATCAGGTGGAAGATGTTCGGAACGTGGATCAAGTCATCGAGGCAATCGACCGCTCGAAGCCCGATTTGATTTTGCATTTAGCAGCGCAGACCGTGGTTCGACAAGGTTATCGCGATCCGCTTGAAACGTTTTCGACCAACGTGATGGGAACTGCAAGCGTTCTAGAGGCGATTCGAGTCCTCAAGCGCCCGTGCAGCGCCGTCATGGTTACGAGCGACAAATGCTACGAAAATCGCGAACAGGTATGGGGATACCGAGAATCGGATGCCATGGGAGAACATGATCCGTACGGAGGTAGCAAGGGGGCAGCAGAGTTGGTGATTCGTTCTTACCGCGATTCGTTCTTTCCAGTCGACAAAATAAAGACTCATGGCATCAAGGTTGCGAGCGCTCGCGCAGGGAACGTAATCGGTGGAGGAGACTGGACTGCCTATGCGCTTGTCGTGGATATCGTCAAGGCATTGGCCGAAGGCAAGCCTGTAGAGATTCGAAGTCCCATGGCCTTTCGGCCGTGGCAACACGTCTTGCAAGCATTAAGTGGCTACCTGACGATCAGCGAAAGATTGATGACGTCTGACGATCGGCTTTACTGCAGCGGATGGAACATCGGACCACTGCCAGGAAATGAAATCCCGGTTCGAGAAGTCGTCGAGTTGTTCTTGGAAGAATGGGGGAGCGGTCGATGGATTGATGCTGGAGACCCCAACGCGCCCCGCGAAGCCGGCATCCTCAGACTCTCGATCGACAAAGCCCTATGGGAATTGGGTTGGAGGCCGGGGTGGGATGTTCGAGAGACGATTCGCCAAACTGCCCAATGGTACCGGCATCGACTCAATCATGGCGGTTCGATGCGGGAGTTTTCGTTGGCACAGATCTGCGAATACGAACAGTCGATCCAATTGGGCCTCGCGTCCAATTTGCCACCAGTCACTCGATTCCAGTAATCGCGTTACGATGCAATTTCTTCGTTCCAAACAAATCCAAGCGAGAGCCCATGAGTTGATTCCGGGTGGCTCCCATTCTTACGCCAAGGGAGCGGATCACTATCCTGAACTATCGCCGGGATTTATCGTGCGAGGACTGGGCAGCCACGTCTGGGATGCCGACGGAAACGAGTTTATCGAGTACAGCCAGGGAAACCGCTCGGTCGCATTGGGGCATGCATTTGCACCAGTCCTCAAAGCAGTGCACAGAGAACTTGCCCATGGTGCTAACTTCACACGCCCCTCAGTCGTAGAAGTCGAGGCGGCTGAGGTCTTTCTCGAGTTAATTTCCAATGCCGAAATGGTCAAGTTCTGTAAAGACGGCTCGGATGCCACGACGGCTGCGCTCAAGCTCGCTCGCGCGCATACTGGCCGAGACTTCGTTGCATGCTGTCGTGATCAGCCGTTCTTTGCGAGCAATGATTGGTTCATCGGTACGACTCCCCTCAACGCGGGAATTCCCACGCGAGTTCAAGAACTAACGCTTACGTTTGGGTATGGCAGCTTGGACAACGTCCAAAAACTCTTCGACGAACACCCAAACCAAATCGCGGGCCTCATCATGGAACCCGCCAAATACCAAGATCCACCACCTGGATACTTGAACGCTGTTCGAGAGCTATGTCATCGAAACGGAACGTTGTTCATTTTGGATGAAATGATTACTGGCTTTCGTTGGCACCAAGGAGGCGGTCAAGCTTACTACGGTGTCGATGCCGATCTCTCCTGTTGGGGGAAGGCGCTTGCAAATGGATTCTCCGTCTCGGCCCTTGCTGGTAAACGTCAATACATGGAGTTGGGCGGGTTACGCCACTCGGGCCAACGGGTCTTTCTCCTCTCTACAACGCATGGAGCCGAAACCCACTCGCTGGCTGCTGCCATCGCGACCATACAAACCTATCAAAATGAACCTGTCATCGAAACGATCTACGAGCGAGGTTCAAGATTGCTTCACGAGGGAACTCAGCTAATTCAACGGCACGGACTGGAACAACACGTTCGAATCGACGGTAAACCTTGCTGTTTGGTGGTTAGTACCCTCGACCGAAACGGCGAACCGTCGCAAAGCATGCGATCGCTCTTCCTTCAGGAAACGATTAAGCGCGGGATACTTATGAATTCGCTGGTGGTCAGCTACTCGCATTCGAATGAAGACATCGATCGCACGCTCGAGGCCATGGACGGTGCCTTGGCGGTTTATCGCAATGCGTTAGAAAATGGGGTCGAAAACTATCTGGTTGGTGCTCCCTCGCAGAGTGTATTCCGTCGATATAACTTCCCAAACAACCTAGGACGGTAACGAAACAATGTCCCATTCAGCCGCCAGCCACTCCCATGCCAATCGACGTACTGAGTGTCGAAACTGCGGAGCATTACTTACAACCAGCGTCGTTGATCTAGGTGTGCAGCCACCTTGCGAAGGGTTCGTTCCGGCTGATCGATTCCACGAGCCGGAGCCATTTTATCCATTGCACGCGATGGTTTGCAATCAGTGCTTTCTCGTTCAACTAGATACGGACGTCTCTCCCAATTCGATCTATACCGAGTACGCTTACTTCTCATCGTTTTCGGATAGCTGGCTAAGTCACGCTCGTGACTATTCCAACATGATCGTAGACAGGCTAGGTCTGGCAACTCATCATCAAGTCGTTGAGATTGCGAGCAATGACGGATACCTGCTGAAGAACTTCGTCGCCAAAGGAATCCCATGCTATGGAGTTGACCCGGCAGCGAATGTAGCAAAGGCCGCCAACGCCCAAGGTGTCCCTACCGTCGTGGATTTCTTTGGTGTTGCTACAGCACATTCGTTGCGCGACAGTCGTGGGTACGTCGACCTCATCATCGCTAACAATGTTTTTGGACACGTTCCCGACATCCATGATTTTGTGGGCGGAATGAAGGTCTTGCTCCGAGATGGAGGTACGATCACTATCGAGATTCCACACTTCATGCGATTGATGCAAAACAACCAATTCGACACGATCTACCACGAACACTACCTCTACCATACGCTATTGGCCGATTCTCAGATCTTTCGTAAACATGGGTTAAAGTTGCTGGACGTCGATGAGCTCTTGACCCATGGAGGTTCGATTCGGATGTACGTAGGACATGACCGAGACCCAAGAAATCCAACGCAATCAGTCCGCGATCTCATCGACAAAGAGATAGAGTATGGGCTAAACCTACCGGAGACCTATACGAGATTTGGTGAACAAGTCCGTGAGACCAAACGAAAACTGCTTTCATTCTTGATCGACGCACGACGGGCCGGAAAGCGTGTCGCCGGTTATGGAGCACCGGGCAAGGGAAACACGCTGCTCAACTATTGCGGCATTCGGACCGATTTCATCGATTTTGTCGTCGATCGAAATCCTTACAAACTCGGTAAATTCTTGCCAGGATCTCGCATTCCAATCTTTGCACCGGAGAAAATCGCAGAAGCAAAGCCAGACTACGTGCTCATACTTCCCTGGAATATTCAAGACGAAATCATGTCCCAGATGGCGTCGATTCGCGATTGGGGAGGAAAGTTCGTTGTCCCTATTCCTGAAGTCAAGGTGATCGCATGATCTTTACCGAGACGAAGCTCTCCGGTGCTTTCATTGTCGACATCGAACCGCGAGCCGACGAACGCGGCTTCTTTGCTCGAACCTATTGCCAACGCGAGTTCGAACGCATGGGATTGAAGCAAACTACGGCGCAGTGCAACTGGGCGTACAATGTGAAAGCGGGAACTCTGCGTGGTATGCATTGGCGAGATCAGCCGTCCCCCGAAGCCAAACTGGTTCGCGTTGCACGCGGGGCAATCGTCGATGTGATCGTCGATTTGCGACCGGATTCGATTACGTACCTGCAGCATGTGGCGATTGAACTTTCGGCGGATAATCACCGTGGGCTGTACGTTCCCTGCATGTTTGCACATGGATTTCAAACGTTGGTGGAACATACCGATGTACTATACCAAATGAGTGAATTCTACGATCCACAGTACGATCGAGGCGCGCGATGGGACGATCCTGCTTTTGGAATTGAGTGGCCATTGCATCACCCGGTGCTGAATGAGCGAGACCGTTCTTATGCGGATTTTTCGTCATGACCAATGAACAGGAACTCAGCATTGGGCAATCGATGCACGATCGGCTCAAATCGCTTTATCCAATTTGTCGCAGCATTACTGGGAAAGGCGTTCGAGAAACACTGACTCAGTTGCAATCGGTGGTACCGATTGTCATCAACGAAGTTCCAAGCGGGATGCGTGTGTTCGACTGGACAATTCCTTTGGAATGGAACATTCGTGGCGCCTGGATTCGAGACGCTTGCGGAAACGTGGTCGTAGATTTCAAGAATCACAATCTGCACGTGATGAGCTATAGCGTTCCAATCCAAGCAACGATGTCGCTCGATGCGCTCAAGCAACATCTGCATTTTTTGCCAAACCAACCTGATGCGATCCCATATCGAACGTCCTATTACCAAGAGGACTGGGGATTCTGTATCAGTCATCGAACGCTCGCGTCGCTCGCGGAGGGTGAATACGAAGTTTGTATCGACAGCGAATTAGCACCGGGCAATTTGAGTTACGGCGAACTATTCTTGCCCGGAGAGCTGGAGGACGAGATTCTGATCTCGTCCCATGTTTGTCATCCTTCGTTAGCCAACGATAATCTGTCCGGAATTGTCGTCGCAACCGAGCTCGCGCGAAGCGTCGCTGCCATGGCAACTCGTCGATACAGTTACCGTTTCCTGTTCATGCCAGGCACCATCGGTGCGATTGCATGGTTGGCACTGAACGAACACAACGCATTCCGGATCAAGCATGGACTGATTTTGAGCGGAGTTGGAGATGCAGGAAACATTCATTACAAGCGCAGTCGCATGGGGGATGCCACGATCGATCGAGTTGTTGGACACGTACTGCGAAACAGAGACCAACCCCATGCGATCCATGATTTTTCACCGTATGGCTATGATGAGCGGCAGTTTTGTTCCCCGGGATTCAATTTGCCCGTTGGATGTTTCTCGCGTAGCGTGTATGGCACCTATCCCGAGTACCATACTTCACTCGACAATCCGGAATTCGTGAAACCAGCATCCTTGTACGACTCGCTTGACGTCCTGAGGCAGGTCGTGCACGTGCTCGAAGAGAACCGTCGATTTCTCAATACGAACCCAAAGTGCGAACCACAGTTGGGAAAGAGAGGACTGTATCAACGGCTTGAAAGCAATGCTGACGCGTTGGGAATGTTCTGGATCCTGAATTCTTCGGACGGAAAGAGCTCGCTCCTAGATATTGCGGAACGCGCTGGAATCCCATTTGGCAAAATATCCAAAATTGCAAAGACGCTCGCTGACTGCGAATTGATTCAAGAAATCCCATCATGGTAAATCCGTACGCTGCGCCTAAAATTCCAATCCGATCGACCAAACGAAAGTAGAAATGGCCTTGGTTATTTTTCGACACCGTGATCATCCTCGCAACGTTGGCACTCAACGCATATGCGGTAACTTTTTCCGCTTCGCAAAAACTAAGATAAAACGCCAGCCAAGCAAATTTCAAGTTCGATGGCCCGCGAATTGCATTCCATGAGATTCAAATAGGGTAATCTGAACGGGTCGAGCGAATCGCAATCGATTCCCGGTTAAAGGATCTGGCAGTTGATTGAGCCGCATCGTATTGAATACAGGTGGTCTCAAATCGATTTCGACCTTTTGATGATTTGATGGTTGTTGATTTTGTCGCAAAGGAAAAACAAGATGTGGAGTCGAGAGCTGATGTCGGACCTGAGGGTGCTGGTCGGTGGGTTGTTTTGTTTTGCCTGGTGTATCTCCGCTTTGGCCCAGGAAACGGAAACCATTCCGGCTCCAGAACCTGTTTCGGCTGTGGCCATCGAGTTGCAGGCGGTTATTCCCTCGACTGCGAATCAGGATGCGATCGGGGCGGAACCAGTTTCGGCTTTGACAAACGAACTTCAGGAGCCGAGCGATTTTGAAACGCTGACGCGCGGGCCGCTTCACGAGGCATTTGCTGAGCCCATCGCTCCCACACCAACCCCCGGTATGGTCGTCCCAAGAGAGCCGCCGGGTCCAATTAACGAACAACCGCCTGAATTTCGGCCCGATGGCGAGGACGCCACTTGGATTTCGGGCTACTGGGGATGGGACGAGGAGCGAGCGGATTTCCTTTGGGTAAGTGGCGTCTATCGAGTTCCACCGGAAGGGTATCGTTGGGTGCCTGGGTATTGGCACCGCGTCAGCGCAGGTTGGCAATGGGTACAAGGGTTTTGGGTTGCCGAAACGATGGAAACCATCGAGTACTTGCCTACCCCGCCGGAAACGCTGGAAATCGGTCCTAGCAGTCCCGCGCCGAGCAGCGACTACTTTTACATACCTGGGTATTGGTCGCAGTCCACATCGTCCGCATATCAATGGCACGTCGGACATTGGCATCCCCTGCAGGAGGACTTTGTCTGGATTCCCTGCCATTATGTCTGGACGCCGCGCGGTTGCGTTTTCGTCCAAGGCTATTGGGATCGCCGATTGCCGATGAGAGGTTTGTGCTTTGCACCTGCCATTATCCCTTATACGACGTACTCCAATCCGAGTTGGTCTTATCGACCGAGCGTCGTACTCAACTCGCAAATTGTGCTGCATAACTTGTTTGTCCAGCCAAGATATTGCCATTATATGTTTGGAGACTATTACTCTCTTACTCCAACATATCGAGATGTCTTGCCGGCATTTTTGTATCACCAGCGCCGAGGTGCTTGCGACCCGCTTATCTCGTTTTACTCTGCTTACAACGCACGACGCGGACAGGACATGCTCGGATGGTATAGCAATCGATACTCCGAGTTGCAGCGAAATCCGTCGATGCGGCCACCGCGCTCGTGGTCGCAAACGCATTCGGACCATTCGATCGCGGCGCACCATTCCGACCGAGCCCAATTGCCTATGGCACAAAGAATCGACCACACCCACAAGGCGCATGGGGAGTTACAAATCGTGCCAATCGGTGCCGAGAGAAAGCCAACCCAATTCAAACGAACCGAAGATCTGCGAAAGATTTCGATCGAGCGTCAATCGCACGAGAATCGAAAAGATGCAACGAGCGCCAACACAATCGGGAATTCTGTCGTACCAAAGAAAATGACGTTACCCAAGACAGAGCGGGATAACAACCTAGCGAATGCACCAAAGACTGTGAAATTGCCCGAGCGGCCGCAACGTACCGAACGCACTAATCCGAGTTCTACTCGTCACAACTTAGACACACAGCGAAATCTAGATACGCAGCGAAATTTTGATGCACCGCGAAAAATCGAGTCGCAAATGCGAACGCTTGAAACGGTTCGTCAATCCGAACCTTTTCGTCACAGCGAAGCGAACGCGAGGCTCAAGCAATCGGAACCGACTCGTCCTTCCCGCGATTTCGAAACCCAACGCGGAATCGAACCACGCACTACGAACAAGGTACAAACAAATCGAATAGAGGCCAATCAGATAACGCCAAATCGAATCCCAGATCGAATTCCAGATCAGTCGAACGTTGTCCGATCGCCAAGCAGTATGGATTCTATTCGATCATCCAATCGCGCGACGCCAATCCAAATCCCGGAGCGAGCACCGGTGCGAGCGCCTGATCGCGCACCGGAGCGGACCTTTGTGCCGAATAATTCGAATAGAATCGAGCAGAATAGAGTTGAGCAAAAGCGAATCGAGCCCAATCGACAGCCTTCGATTCCGGACTTGGGACGAGGTTCGACATTTCGAAACGAGGCGACACAACGCATGTCGGGCGGCAATGGGAATTTGAATCGCACCACACCATCATCTAAATCTCAGGGACCGAGTCAGGGTGACCGAAATCCGGGAGGTGGCAAACCCAATCGAGGACCAGGTCCTGGCAAGAAATAGGCTCTGCAATGATCTAAACTAAGCGAATTGCAGATCGCAGCTAGCCCTTAACCATCGGGATAAACCGAGATGCTTGAATCCGTCATAGATCTTCCGTTCAATCAGCACGTCGGTATCCAAAAATCATCGACAGATGAGGGGCTACTTGAGCTGCCGGCTGGCGAGCAATACTTAAACCACATTGGCACCGTCCATGCGTGTGCCCAGTTTGCACTAGCCGAAGCATGTTCAGGAGAGTTCCTTCTCAGGGCGCTTGCGAATCAATCGGAAGTCGTTCCTGTAGTCCGCCGGGTTGAGGGCAAATTCAAAAGGCCTGCAAGAGGTAGGATCACAGCAAAAGCCAATACGCCGCAGGTCGCTGTAGAACAAGCGATTTCGGAATTAGAAGCCAAGGGTCGATGTTTAGTTTCAATCGGCGTGGACATCTACGACGAACAAGGAAATCATTCGCTGTCATCTAGCTTCGAATGGTTCATTGCTAGGGGGACAAACAAATAGGAATTCTTGACCTAACCCGGAAATGATTGCTTTCTTCGAAGTGCGCACGAATGAACACATTGAGCTGATCCCAACGATATGTCTGATGTGGACTTGATCGAAATAGTTTGCGATTGGACCGCGATGTCATTGGAATTCGGGCAGGACGGCGGCAGCGCTCGTGGTTGGGCTGACAAGACGATTGGGCGATGTTTCCAATTGACTGCAGAACGTCGAGATTTTGTTTATCGCATGATCGCACTACTCGATACAAGCTTCGAAAACAATTCGGAGTGAAGAAATTCACCCGCGTTTCGCGCGGTCGCGTGAACGCGTCAATTTCGAATGCCTTCGTTATATGAGCCTGAGGCGCTAGCCGAGTTTCGTGATCGATCGGCTAGGGCCTCAGGCTCAATTAATCGAATGATTTGTGATGTTGGAAAGTGGGAAGATCTCCTAGCGCCTCAGGCTCAATTACTGGTGGATACACAGCGAAAACAAGCAACGAATCACACACAACCGTGCTCCCCTCTAATGCGATTCCGAGCTCGCATCGAAGCGCATTAGAGGAGACGTATGTTTTCCACGGCCGCTAGCCATAAATATCGATCCCACCGAGATGAACTCGAGATGAACTCAGTGGTGATCAGCGAGAGTCGGCGTCGACGACTCTATTCGCTTCCAGCGGTTTTGCCTGGCCAGTCGTCGGTTCGGAATGGAGTTAAGGGCAATCCGTTGGAGCAAAAGACATTACATATCGGATTGTCGGCCCAAGCGTATCGCACGGCAACAGGATTCGCGACTTGAGGAGCGGATACCTTGATGGCGTTGCCAGGCACGATTTCGGCCTTGGCATGATAGAATTTTTTATCTTCTCCCGCGACCGTAAAGCCTCGAAGCTCTCTTACGTCAAAGGGACGCCAGCCTTTGCTTGCGTGAGCAAACTTGAGCGTGACGGCGTTTCCGTTTTTTTCCATCGATTCGTAGCGAGGGCTTTGGTAATCAATCGCCACATCGTATTGTTTTGCAAGCGCCCAGCGTGCGAGTCTTCGACCGACGTCGACTTTGTTCTTGGGATGGATATCCTTGTCCTCTCCCAAGTCAACAATGACCGCTTGTCCAGAGTTTGGCAGCTTGTCCATGGCCATCGTTTGGGCTTCTCTCAGTTCGGCCCAAGTGCTTTCGCCTGGCTCTGGTTGTTCAGGATTGTGGTCCGCTAATTGCACCCAGTAGAACGGGAAATCCCCTTGTCCCCATTCGCTTCGCCAATTCTGAATCATGAATGGAAACAGATCTCGATATTGATAAGCCCTGCCCGCGTTGGATTCTCCTTGATACCAGATGGCACCTTTGATGCCGAATCCGATGTGTGATTTGAGAACTCCGTTGTAGATATTACC
>JBEBHM010000821.1:0-3730 GCA_040080875.1 Pirellula sp. | reverse complement strand
GTGTCCGCGGAAACCTTTTGCCCCACAGCAATCGAACCGCAGCTCAACGAACAAACAAGCGCCGTAGAAAACAATATCGAACGGAATCGCGACTTACTAAATATTTTCATTTTATGACTTCTAATTTCTGAATGGTAAAGAGGATTGGTCTCGAGATCCAGCATGGGATCGATTGAAGTTGTCATAGAATTGGAGAACTCTATATAAGCGTTCGCAATTCTGCTCGCCAGTAGCGGAAACCGTCTAGGTTTTCGAGGCGTTTTCGAAACGCTTGACGCGTTCCGTTACGGCAGAATGGCGCACCATCATTTAGATTCGCCATGGCTCGCGAAATGCCTCGGAACGAAGCCGGTTGGCTTGTTCGTCATTAATGAAAACCCGTTTGTCCAAGTCGTATTTGACTTGCCGATTCAATAGGCACGCAATGTTCGCCGCGTGGCACGCGATGTGCGCGTTGCGCGCAGCATCCGCATTCCCCTTGGGTTGAGAGCGAGTCTTGACGCAGTCTAAGAAATCTCGAATATGGAACGTTGCTGGATATCCGCCGATTTCCTCGACCACTCTCCCCGCAAGCAACTCGGGGGAACTCAAAACCATCTTGCCGCTGTCTCCAGCCTCGACCCAGCCTGTCTCACCTTCAAACCTCACAGGGCACGATCCGAGCGGAATCCAGCCTTCGTCGCGAAAGATCAGTTCCACGCCACTGGCATACTTCGCTACAAGCTGACCATTCGTCACTGGATTGTATTCGATCGGAGGTGGGCAATCGTCTACCGCCCATTGGCATAAGTCGACGCAATGCGAGCCCCATTCCAGAACACCTCCTCCGTCGAGCACATGCCCATTCGGTTTGTCGGACCCACCCGCCATGAATCCGCCCCCCTTTTCGAAATTGAATGCGTTGAGTAACCGGTCGTTGAACGGGCGCCATGCTGCGGGGCCGAGATAAGTATCCCAATCGATTTGCTCCTTGGATGGTTCTGGCTGTGGAGGCAACCAACCACTCATTCTGGCCAACATGCCTCGCGGTTGCGCATAAACTTTCTTGAGCTTGCCAAGTTTCCCAGTGCGTGCCAACTGGCAGGCGAATGCGAAATGCGGAAGATTTCTGCGTTGGGTTCCAGCTTGAAATACGCGAGCCGTACGCCGTATGGTTTCAGCTAATTCATAGCTCTGGACGATATTCTTGGTGCAAGGTTTCTCGCAATAAATATCCTTGCCAGCGTTGGCCGCAGCCGCCGACATGGTCGCGTGCCAATTGGGACCTGTCGCAATCAAAACGGCATCGATGTCGGTCCGGTCCAGCAATTCTCGATAGTCGCGATACATTGCGCAATTCTGATTGCTATTGTTGTCGTCAATCATCTTTTTAACCGCGATGCGACGCGTCTCTTTGATATCGCAAACCGACACAAATTGAACGTCCTTTTGCTCGAGAAATCGCCCCAAGTCATAAGTACCACGTCCTCCAATTCCAATTCCTCCCATCACGATGCGTTCGCTGGGTGCAACCGCACCATCACGACCCAGCGCGGAACTTGGAATGATGGTAGGAGCAACTGCCGATGCGCCTGCAACAGCAAGGCTTCCTCTTAAAAATTTTCGTCGATGTATTTGCTTCTTCAGCATTTTGAAATCCTATCCGTCATTTGGGGAGAGAGTTTTTGGAACAACGAGTGCGTCTTCAAACCTTTTTTTAGGGGTTGAAGGTAGTGGATCTTGTCAAAGATCTTTGCGAACTGGGAGGTTTCACAACCTCCACTACCCCAATTGTTAGCCTTGAAGACGCATTAGTTTACTTGAAAACCGTGTGTGAGGTGAGCTAGCCGAGCGACCATCCGGCGCGCGGAGTTCTTGAAATAAATTTGTCAGCTTCTGGGCAATTTGTCGCTTTCATCGTCGGAAAGTCCCAAAGGAGCTTCTTGCCGGCTCGGAATGCAACATTGCCCAAATGGTTCGCTTCGGTGAGCAAGCCCGCGTAGCTAAACGGACTGCCCGTTGGCGTTCCGTTTCGAATTGCGTTGAGCCACTCGCGATGCTGGCCCGGCGAATCAGGAATAAAGGGGTCAGGTCTCTTAAAATCGACGAATTTGTCCTCAGGCAACAGCAAGTGCTTGTTGTAGTCGGAAAGGATCATTCCTTGGTCTCCAACGAATAGAACGCCGTTTCCCCATTGCGGAATTCCACCCTCCTTCCAAATCTTGGGCTTGTCGGCTCCTTGATACCAAACCAATTTACAAGGGGGCATGTTGCCCCGTGGACCATATTCATAGACCGCCGTCATCGTCGCCGGCGCAATCTCTGCATGCGGCTTGTCGCCAAACGCCTCCACGCTTTTCGGTGCATCCAATTTCAAGGCCCAAAACGGTAGATCGTTCCAATGGCTTCCTAAGTCAGACATGGTTCCGTTTCCGAAATCCCACCATCGATACCACTTGGGACCCGGAAAGTACACGTTGTGATACGGCCTCGTCGGAGCCGGACCCACCCATAGGTCCCAATCAAGTCCTTTCGGGATTTCCACAACCTCTGTTGGTCGGTCCGTGACAAAGACAATGTCCTTGTTCTTGGTTGCATCGTCTTGACTCTGCAAGCCCCATGCTCGCGACACCCATACGTGGGCTTCTGTCACTGCGCCAATCGCGCCCGACTGAACCAACTCCACCACTCGCCGGTAATTCGGCATGCCGTGAATTTGCGTTCCCATTTGTGTCGGAACCTTGGCTTCAGCAGCCAACTGCATAATGCGCCGAGCTTCTTGGATGTTGTAAGTCAACGGCTTTTCACAATAGACCGGTTTGCGTTGTAGGAGGGCAGGCGCTGTTGCAAATGCGTGGGTATGCTCGGTCGAACTTACCACCACAGCGTCAACGTCTTTGAGGTCGTCAAGCATTCGTCTGAAATCGACATACCGTCTTGCTTCCGAATGCTCTTGTCCTACACGATCCAGGTGATTTCCGTTGACATCGCAAATGGCGACAACATTCACAGCTCCCTCTTTGATGAGTTCCTTGCGATTGCTTTCTCCGCGGCCTCCCACTCCCACGAACGCCAGATTGAGTTTATCGTTGGCAGAATAGCCCATGGACGACTTACCCATGGCAACCGATCCTGCGGCTGCTATGAAAGTCTTTAAAAATGTGCGGCGACGATTGGTATTTGAATAGGTCATGGCAGGAACTCGCTTCGTTGGTAATTTAGCTAAGGCGTTGCTAAACAATAAGTGGCTTGGGCGTCTCGCCCGTGTGCTCCGTATTCACGCGTAGGACGCCATGCCACCGGTAGTTTATTGTTTTGAGACGTTTAATAAGCTACCGGCAGGACCCATTTATACCCTGTGCGAGAAGTCGCCGCACGCTGGGTACGGTTGCACAAGTACAAAAACGCACGGACTCCCCGATTATTTCACTCAGTACAAGTCCTGATCCTGAGGCTGGGTTGTTAAAAGTTTGGGGTGGACTTGCATTTTTGACTGAGCTTTTTCTTGCTGCTTTTGTTCCGGGAAGGCACTATAGTTCGACATCCAATTGCCGCATCCAGTCGACCTTGCGCCGATGAGTCGTTCTCCCCCACTCCTCAAAATAAGATCGGTCACCGTGGAAGCTCAAGGAGCGTACAAAATTTCGGGGAGAGGGGAGCAAGATATTTCCGCGCGAGGGTCGCTGAATGAAGTCGAGTGGCTCAATGAATGATTTCGTCCAGTCACGAACTAGGTTTAATTGGCAAGGTA
>JBEBHM010000820.1:0-3730 GCA_040080875.1 Pirellula sp. | reverse complement strand
AGAAAGGTCTTTGCCAACGGCCAACTTGTTCGAGAGGGCGCCATGCATGGGGAGGGGGCCATTAGCCCATCCTCCTGCCGACTTGGCAATTGGTTGCCCGCAATCGGCCATCATGAAAAGAGGGTCCGGGCGTTTCGCGGCAAGATCGACGAGTTGGCCATTTGGAATCGCTCCTTGAATGAATCGGAGATTCATGCATTGGTGGAATCCGGACGACCAAGTCTTCATTGGCAGGAATAGTTCCATTTTGCCGCTCCAAACTTCAGTTCAAAAAAACACTTCTCGGCAAACCTCAACTCATGGACTTTGTCGAATCCCTCCCGCAATGCACTTCGGTCGCTTTATGGTACTCGCACGTCGTGTCGCGTCATGCCTTATCGTCTCGTTACTCGCTGGCGCATCGATTGCGGCTACTCCGAGTTTTGAATCCGACGTTCAACCATTTCTAATATCGCACTGCACCAAGTGTCATGGTGCAGATAAGCAGGAGGGGAATTTTCGCATCGATACTTTGTCGCGAAATGTGGCGCTAGACAATAACCCGCAATGGGCGGAAGTCATGGAACGCATCAGCTCGGGGGAAATGCCGCCAAAGACGGAAGAGAATTTACCAAAACCATCTCAACGCGCTTCGATCGTGGCATGGCTAGCTGCTCGGCTAAAGGAAGGTGAGTCAGCTCGCATGGCTGCGCGCGGTCGTGTTTCTTATAATCGTCTCACCCGCGATGAATATGTGAACACCGTGAGAGACCTCATCGGTGTTCATTTTGATGCGACCGACCCAGGGGGGTTCTTAGAGGATCCGGAATGGCGTGGTTTTGAACGGATCGGATCGGTGTTAACACTTTCCGCATCCAACATAGAAAAATACCTTGCTGCCGCAGAAGTCATCTTGGCGGAAGCTTATCCCAAGCAAAAGCCCTCGTTTTTGGACGCGGCCAAGAAAGCCATTTTAGAGAAACAAATCGATGAACCTCACCGTGAACGACTGCGTGCTGCGGGGCTCATCGACAAGGTTCGGTTTGAAATGTGGCCTGGCGATATTTTCCGCTATTCAGCTCCACTTGAACCATTGCCCGAGGCGGGAATCTACGAGATTAGCTACACGCTGAGCGGTCTGAAGCCAGAAAACGGGCGAGCCCCCCGATTATTCGTCTATGAGCAAAAACTGGATCGCGTTCTCTTCGAGCAAGACGTCATCGCTTCGGAGGACAGTCCGATAACCGTTTCGTTTCGTGCGCATTTGCCCAAGGGTAGACCGCAGATCGATGTCATCAATCAAGTTCCTGGACCTTCTAATAATCCGCGAAGCGGTCGGCACGGGCGCAAACCATTTATCAGCCTCGCAGATGGTCGTATGCCGTGGCAGATCAAGCTCACCGATGAACAGGGACGACCGAGATATCCGTTCCTGATTATCGATTCCATCTCTTTTCGTGGACCGCTCATCACAGAGCAAGAGCAACAACAACGCGATGTTTACATGCCGCGTGACGAAGGCAACCTCGATCAAGCAAGACAGAGCCTTAGCACCTTCGCAATAAGAGCTTTTCGCCGGCCACTTGGTGAAGGTGAACTCGATCGCTTCATGGCGATAGTCCAAAGAGAAGTCGCTCATGGTGAGATGTTCTTGGATGCAGTGAAATCCGGGATGTTGGCTGTCCTATGTTCCAAGAGTTTTCTTTTTATTTCCGAAGGAGATGAAGATGTCGATCGAGTTCGCCTGAATGATTGGGAGATCGCATCTCGATTGTCTTATCTCTTGTGGAGCACGATGCCTGACGATGAACTGTTTACATTAGCCAAACAAGGCGCATTGCACGAGAAAGATCAACTGCGCCGGCAAGTCGCACGAATGATTTCCGATTCAAGGGCGAAACGATTTACCGACGCGTTTGCCACACAATGGCTCAGCTTGAGGAAGGTTGGTAAATTCCCACCGGACAAAAAACTCTACCCTGAATACGATTCCCATTTAGAGCAAAGTATGTTGGGGGAAACAAAAGAATTCTTCCGCGAAGTGCTTCAAAGCGGAATGACACTTCGCGAGTTTCTTGCCTCGGATTGGAGCATGCTCAACGCTAGGCTGGCTCAGTTTTACGGCGTCGCGGCAACCGAGGTTTCGGACGGCGAGTTTCAACGGGTGGCGTTGCCGAGCTCAAGTCATCGTGGCGGGATACTTACGCACGCATCGATCTTATCGCTTACCTCGGATGGCACACGGCACCGTCCTGTTCATCGTGGCGTCTGGCTATCGGAGTCGATATTTGGAAAAACGCCACCTCCTCCACCTGCGAACGTCGACCCGATCGAACCCAATCCAGTGGACTCGCCGAAAGCGACTTTGCGGATGAAACTGCAGGCCCACATTCATGATCCCAATTGTGCTTCGTGTCATAGCAAGATCGACCCGCTGGGTTTGGCGTTCGAGAACTTCGATGCCATTGGACGATGGCGAACCACCGAGGCGGTCGAGGGAATAGGCGATGACCCCACGGTCGATCCCAGCGGAAAACTACCGGACGGACGAGAATACAAATCGTCGGATGAGTTCAAGCGATTGCTCTTGGCAAACCTCGATGAGTTCGCGTCAACGTTCATCGAGAAACTGGCAACTTACGGACTGCGTCGCAGCATGTCGTTCGATGATCGCGGAGATCTTGCTGAGATCGCGGCGATTGCGAAAACAAAAGACTATTGTCTGCGTGACATTTTGGAAACGTTTATCGTTTCCGATTTATTTCAAAAGAGATAACATACAACGATTCGCTAAGGAAAACCGAAGATGAGTAATATCAACACCCACTCTTGGCATCTCAACCGACGCCAAGTCTTACGAGGAGCAGGTGCGTCGATCGCATTGCCCATGTTGGAGTGCATGGTCGCCGGAAACGAGCCCGCTGCCTCCAAACCTAAGAGAAGTGTATTTCTCTATATTCCCAACGGCGTCAATACGCTCACATGGCAGATTGAAAAGGCGGGAAAGGATTACGAGCTGACCAAACCGTTGCAATCGTTGGAAAGACACCGTGCGGATGTAACACCTATCAGTGGATTGCACCATCCCAAGGTAATTGGCAAGCATCACAACTGCGACAAAGTATGGTTGACGGGAGCCGATGTTCCAGGAGACGGAGGAGCGTTTCGCAATACGGTATCTGCCGATCAGCTCATGGCCGAAGTGCAAGGCAAATCAACTCGGTTTGCATCGCTCGAGATGGCCATCGAGGGACATTCGCTCGCATGGTCTCGCGATGGTATCCAGATCCCCGCCGAACGCAGCACTCGCAATATCTTCAATCTTTTGTTCGGCGCGGAGAAAGATAGCAAGGACGTGATTCGCAGGCGATTGGACCGACGCCGCAGTATCCTCGATGGCGTACTGGAGGACGCTCAGCATGTTGGTCGAAAACTCGGTGTCCAAGATCGCTCCAAATTGGATGAATATCTTACCTCGGTTCGTCAAGTGGAACTGCGCACAGAGCGAGCCGACTCTTGGCTGGATACGCCCAAGCCAAAAATAGATGCATCGGAAGAAGCAAGGTTGACTCGCAAGCTGGATATGACTCAAGTGGGAGAGTACTACCGACTGTTCTATGACTTGATGGTTCTTGCGCTCCGCACAGATTCAACGCGTGTCATCACATGCATGATCTGCAGCGAATCGAATGGCGGTGCAATTCCAGATATCGGGATTTCGCAGACCCGACACGGTTTGTCTCATCACAAT
>JBEBHM010000145.1:0-13959 GCA_040080875.1 Pirellula sp. | reverse complement strand
CCTCGACCTCGACCGCAGAATTGGTTGGGATTTGCGCAAAGCCCAAGGCGCTGCGGGCATGGTAACCATCAGTCGTCTTGCCAAAGATTTCGTGCAGCAAGTCGCTGCATCCATTGACCACGAGATGCTGTTCATGAAACTCAAGGGTCGAGTTGACGCATCCCAACAGTTTCAAGACTCGTAACCCATTCAGCGTTCCGTGAGCGTTCCAAACCGAATTGAGAACTTTAACAGCGCATTCGCGAGCAGCTTGTTTGCCTTGATCGACGGTCAAGCCATCGCCCAATTTTCCCTTCATATCACTGACGTGACCGGACGTAATCAGCAAATTGCCAGTCTTTACGACCATGGCCAAGTAACCAGGCTCCTGCTTGGTAAATTTAATACCGAGAGATTCAGCTTTTTCTTGCGGTGTCATGACGAAACTCCTAGAGTGAATAGGTTTTGCAATACCGACTTGCAATTGTAGCGTGACGGATAACTTGAGTGGCACGCTGCCAAAACCAGTCGGCGAATCGCAACGCCTCGGCCGCGAACGACTACAATTCATTCCAACCTGATAAGTCTGCGTCGAGCGAGCTTTCCAGACTTCGCGTCGCGGAACGACGTTTCCACATTTACTTCGTGTCCTTCGCGTCGCGGAGCGACGCTTCCACATCGGGATCGTATCTCAACCAATCCATTCTCATCAACAAGCACCAGCAATATGCAGATCACGCACCACGGCGGCCACAAGGGTGTCACAGGTTCCTGTCACGAACTCCATTATACCGACTCGCAGTCCGTGTTGATCGATTGTGGCATGTTTCAAGGGCTAGACGCTCGAGACCGCGAGGACATGCGCATCGATTTCCCCTTGGACTCTGTCCAGGCTTTGATCGTAACCCACGTCCATATCGATCACGTGGGCCGCATCCCATACCTGTTGGACGCTGGCTTCAACAAGCCCATTTATTGCACACGTCCGACGGCCAAGATGCTACCGATCATGCTCGAGGATGCCATGCGGTTGGGTATCACTCGAAATCGCCGCGTTATCAAAGAATTCTTAGACGACTTGCAGCGATTGATACGACCTCTTCCGTGCGGCAAGTGGACCAATGTCCTGAATGGAAAATCGCACGACGATTTAGGACATTCCAAGAATGGGCTCGAGTTCCGGTTTCAACATGCTGGTCATATTCTCGGAGCTGCCTATGTGGAAACGGACTTCGAGGATCAGCGGTATGTGTTTAGTGGTGATCTCGGTTCTCATTCCACACCCATTATGCGAGACCCGGTCAGCCCGGAGCGGGCCGATGTTTTGGTTCTCGAAAGCACTTATGGGGATCGAAACCACGAAGGCCGTGAAACGCGCCTCCACCGGCTTGAATCAATCCTGTGCGAAACAATGCAGAATCATGGGGTCACCATCATCCCAGCCTTTAGCCTTGGACGGACCCAAGAACTCTTGTATGAACTCAACCAGATCATGGAAAACGTTGAGCACAAAACCAAATGTACGTTGCTTAAGCAAATCGATGTGATCGTGGATTCGCCGTTGGCATTGAAGCTGACCGATATCTACGAACAGCTACGTGAGTTTTGGGACGAGGAAGCCCGACAAGTCTTGACGGTGGACATGCAACCGCTCGTCTTCAAGAACTTGGTCGAAGTAGATCGCGGCGGAGACCACCGCGAGACGTTGAACTATTTAAAGAAATCCGGCAAGCCTGCCATTATCATTGCGGGCAGTGGGATGTGTACTGGGGGACGCGTCGTCAACTACTTGAAAGCCTTCCTAGGACGAGAAAACACCGACGTACTGTTTGTCGGTTTTCAAGGAGCTGGAACACCCGGTCGAGCCATTCAAGATTGCAAGGATGGACAGCGCAAAGTCTGGCTGGATCACGAGGAGATCGAAGTCAAAGCGAAAACGTATACGCTAACCGGCTACTCTGCCCACGCCGACCAAAGCGACTTGATTCGATTCGTCCAAAACATTCCAGTCAAGCCACGTGAGATCCGGCTGGTACACGGTGAGGCACCCGCCAAAGTTGCGTTGGCTGAAAAATTGCGAGCGATTGAGTACGAAGTGATCATCTAGGGCCCCATGGTGATCGCAAACTGTGCGAGAGTTTCGATGCCTCGCACCGCCGCATCCACATCGTCTCGCGTCGATGTGTGCCCGAGACTGAGCCTGAGTGTTCCGCCGCAGGATTGTGTGCCAAGATGCTCGTGGATTAGGCCTGCACAATGAAAGCCTGATCTCGCTTCGACGTGGCACGCTGAATCCAACAGCATAGCCATCTCATGACACGACGCATGGGAACTCGTCAAACTAATCACAGGCATTCGGTTCTTCGTTCCGCCGATCAGTCTTATGCTTGGTTGCCGCTGAATCGCTTCGATAATCTCCTGTGTCCAGTCGTTGAGGTGACCGATGGATGAGTTATTAATGACCCAGTCGACACCGGCTTTGAGGGATGCGATGGCGGGTAGATTGCTGTTGCCTGACTCGACTGCAGAGAGCCAATCGAATGGCCCATCGATCGAATCGCTTTGGGTTCCGGTGCCTCCGATCCAAAGTGGCTCGAGGAACGGCTGAATCGCTTCTCGCACGAATAGAATACCGGTCCCAAGCATTCCGCCTGCTCCTTTGTGGCCCGGTGCAGCGAGAATATCGATCCCTTGCGAGTTCACATCCGTAGGCAGATAGCCAAGCGTTTGAGCGGCGTCGACCAAAAAGATTGCATGGTGCGAGTGGGCGATCGCGGCGATGGCTGCGATGTCTTGGATCGCGCCGGTAACATTGGATGCGTGATTGACAATGACCAGGCGCGTGTTCCTCCTCATCGCAGATTGAACATTCGACGGATCAACCATTCCGTCTCGATTGCATGAAACCGCAGTCCAGGTCATTTGCTTGGACTTGGCGAGGAGCGCGAGCGGTCGCAACACGCTGTTGTGTTCCGTGGCGGTCGTGACAACATGACATTCTCGAAACGTATCCGAACGCAGCAATCCTTGAATAGCGGCATTGAGTGCTTGGGTGCCGTTGCCACAAAATGCCACGGAGCGTTCTTGTGCATGGATCAAACGGGCGACCGACGCGCGGGCTTGCTGCAACAGTCGATTCGATTCTTCGGCATTTCGATAAACTCCTCGCCCCGCTGCTGCACCAAGATGGGTTTGGAAATCGATGCAAGCTTGCAGCGAACCCGGAGGCTTGGGCCACGAAGTCGCAGCATGGTCCAAGTAATGTCGGGCACGTGATTCCAAATGCGATGCACCTCGTTACGGGGAAAGATACCTTAGGAAGTTGCGAATGGGTTGACCATCCACATAAGCTGTAGGCTGACCGATGATTCCACGACTAAGGTATGCATTGTTTAGATTCTGACCAAACCCGATCAAGATGGGAAACGGCGGATTGCGATAGTTGGCCGCCATTCCAGTCGGTGGAATGTAGGTAAAGGGTGAACCAGTCGGACGAGTGGCGTAAGGCGACGGGGCATATCCACCTGGTCCGCAACTATCCACATTCGGCCGATACGCTCGCGGCGAGACCATATAGCTCGCATCGAATTGACACGGAGGACCGCTCACAAAGGGAGGTCCATTCACAAAAGGGGCAGCCCGAGGGTATCTCGGGAGCGTCGAATCACTCGGGCTCACCATCGGTGCAGCCGGCATCGGCCCGCCTGCCGTTGGAGCACCCACCATTGGTCCTGATGCCATTGGCCCTGGTTGTGGATAGTAAGGTTGCGGGGCCGGCATCATCGTGCCAGGGTTGCCCACAACTCCAGGTGCACCGGATCCAGGCAACGGCGTCGACATAACTCCTGGCGCAGGTTGGGGATTCATCATCGGCGGTGCAGCGGTTCCCATGGGAACGCCTGGTGCACCGTATGGCGGCACGTTGTACACAGGTGCCGGGGGGCTAAAAGCGCCCGGCTGCGCATTGAGCGTGCCCGTGGGCGGAGGCATGATGGGAGGGCTCGCGTTGGGCAATATGTTTGTCGAAGATCCCGGAAAGCCGGACATCGGGCCAGGCATCCCTCCTGTCGACGGAATATCTGGTTGATAGCGGGCAATTACCTGGGGTGCCAAATTCATGATCGGTACGTTGGCAGAGGCATAAGTAACTGGGTTTTGTAGCGAAGGAGCCATGATAGCTTCCCTATCAGAAGCGAGCCTGCTCGGTCGAAATCCGTCATTAGCAGCAAGATTTCGACTGCCGTTGGATGGAACAGGTTGAATGATCGTAAATCTGGGGCCTGGGAGCAGGACGATTCCTCGATCACGCGGTGGGCTCACTGCGGCGTTTGCGGATTGGTATTCCTTGGGCTTAGCATCCAACGAGGGCTTTCGCTCCGATTCTCTGTCACCGCCTCTATCGCTTAGCGACCTTGCTTCGTTCCTGACATAGTCACCGAGAACGTTGACGGGCCCAAGCGAGTCGCTTACTTTGCTAAGCCGTTCTCGCAACGATTGGGTATCCTGGGCAGCTTGCTCGTCAGTTCGAGGACGAAACTTTGGAATATCCGCGTAAGGTTCTGTTCCCGTCTGTGCGAACGATCGCGACTCCGCAATCGCCATCATGGAAAGCAGTGCGATCGTTGTCAGGACGTTGCAGCGTGTCAACTGTCTCATGGGAGTCTTCTCGGGAAATCTGTCAGTGGTGATCCGCACCCAACAATGCAACAAATAGGGATGTGAAGTATTGTCGGCGAGTGACGGAGCTGCGGAGCTCAAGTGTTCTGCTCAACGAAGCGGAGCTTCAACGAGGAGAGTAAGCTCATTTGTTGGCCGGATTGATCTTGACGTAAAAGGATCGCAATCGTTCGAATGCAGTAGCATTTTTTTCGTTCTTCAACGCGTCTTCGTCGACATACAGTTTTAGGAACTGAGCAAATCGTCGCTCGGCTTTCGAGTCGGCCTCGCATGCCTCGACCAAGGGTCCAAAGTCTTCGATTGGGTTTCCTTGGAGCATCAAAAAATTGGGATTCAGGTTGCGAATGAACTCAACACTCTTAATTCCGCAGCCCTTGAGGTTGATCGAATCGAGCCCTTTCAATTGCGAGATGGGGGTGAGGTTGTCGATGGGATTGCCAGCCACATTGAGAGACCACATTTTCTTTAAGACGGCTAAAGGCTCAAGCGACTTGATTTTGTTGTCCGAAATGTAAAGCGATCGCAGGTTGCTCATGTCTTTGAGCGGTGACAAGTCCGAGATCGCGTTCTTGGACAATTGCAGGTACTGAGAGTTCACCAACTGCGAGATCGGCTCAAGCGACTCGATCTTGTTGCTCGACAAATCGATCGATTGCAACTGTTTCAGTTCCTTGATGGGAGTCAAGTCAACGATTTCATTGTTCTCGAGATCCAACTTCATGATCACTTTGCAGTGTTGAAGCCCCTCCAGGTTCTTAATCCCTTTGCCCTTTCCGACGACCTGCGAGATGTTTTTCACATCGTCGGCGGTGATCGGTTCGGTGTTGTAGCGTTTGTCAAAAACTTCGCGGCGAACAGCTGCCTCCAGGGCCTTATCAGGAAAAACGTCTTGTGCCTTGAGAAATGACACAGGGATTGCAACAGAAACAAATGTCAGAATAGCCGACAAGTTCCTGCGGAGAGAGATTTCCAAACGAAGCATTCAAATTGCCTTCCGAAAGTGTTACTTGGGGGTGATCCACATATCGCCACTCCACTTTATCTCAATGCACAACGCAATTCCAGGCTTAATGAAGGGGGCAGCGGAAAAGGGTTGAGGGGTGAGGGGTGAGGGTTGAGGGGTGAATGCCACGTAGGTCAGCGTCTCCGAGGAGGCCGTATTGGTTCTTGAAACCCTTGTCTCCCTTATGGATTTGACTCTCGAAAGCCGCTGTTTCGCTGAAATAGATTCAAAGCAGCGAGTTTTCGTTGATATCGAAACCAGCGTCTCGGAGATCCGCTGATACGACTGGCACCATACCGAAAGCGACAGCGAGTGTTTCATCCCAGGGAAAACTGGTTATAAATAGTAGGGATTATTGCGTTTCGAGTTCGGATGAGAGTTTGAGAATCCAATTGCAAGTTTTGTTGACAGCATTTGAGCCTTACGATGTTTGGGAGCAAAACTCTAGCTGGGAAGCGTTGGTCATGTTTTTGCACCAGCGTGGATCTGTGCAGGGTGTAACGACTCGGCGGTATCCGGTCGACCTCGATCGACTGCAATCAAGACTTGAAAAGGACCTGGAGCGAGGCTACGACGCTATCCTGCACGTAGGCCAAGCGCCCGGAATTAGCCGCGTTCAAATGGAAGCGATCGCGATCAACGTGGCTGGGATGACGGACGCTGCTGGCGATTTTTTTGGACCGCTCGTGGCGGATGGGCCTATTGCGTATCGAACAGGTTTTCCACTGGATGTTTGGAATCACAATCTGAGGTCGGCTGGCATCCCTTGCTCGGTGTCGTTCCATGCAGGTACTTATCTTTGCAACGCAGTCATGTATTTGTCGCATCGTTGGCATGAGGCGCGGGGACGCAGGTGTCCGGTCGGATTCCTGCACTTGCCGCTAACACCAGAGCAAGTGCTCCACAGCCGTCGCGACTTCCCATCGATGCCACGGGAACAAGCCAGTGAAGCGATCGGTCGCGTGCTTGATTTGATTATGGAGTCCAAAACCGAAAGTTCGATTGCTTAGCTGCCATACCCTATGGACCACAACCAAGATGAATTCGAATTGCTCTGGCGCGAATTTCGGTCGGGTAATCTCTCGGCAATCGAAACTGGCCAACGATTTCTACAAGCCGCTGTCCAATCGCAAGGCTCGGTGACAACCGATTTGGATCGCAAGCGTCGATGTGGATATCCCGAAGTCATTTACGGCGCGGGAAAGTCACCTGAATCGATCCGACTTGTAGCCGACGCATTGCTGCAAACCAACCATGAAGTCTTGGTGACACGCGTGACGCCAGAACAAGTGCGAACGCTGTCCGAAATGTACCTGCATACGCGTTGGAGTCACGTGGGACGGACGCTGCGTATCGGGCGCGATCACTCTCCAATCGCTGCGGAAAACTTAGAATCGAATGCCAACGCGGCTACACCGCCGCGCGTGGCCGTGGTCAGCGCAGGGACCACGGATGAGTCGGTAGCGGTCGAGGCCCGAGAAACGTTGACTTGGATGGGGCTGTCGACCGTCTTGATCCAAGACATTGGCGTGGCGGGCCCTTACCGACTCCTTGCACATGTTCCGATACTTCAGCGAATGTCGGCCATCGTGTGTGTAGCGGGCATGGAAGGGGCGTTACCGAGCGTGCTTGCGGGCCATGTTCGCTGCCCTGTGATCGCTGTTCCTACAAGCGTCGGATATGGAGCTAACTTTGCCGGCCTTTCGGCGCTCTTGAGCATGCTCAACAGCTGCGCCGCCAACGTGGCGGTTGTGAACATCGATGCGGGCTTCAAAGCTGGCTATCTAGCCGGCCTCATTGCAACAGGGCCGCAAACACGTTTGGGCTAGTGGGTTGCACGGTTACACCACCGGGCCGCGCCTGCCGGGTGCGACATTCGCTGGACAAGGCATCGATCAGCATGATTCCCCATCGAGACGGTCGCTCTCGGCAAGAGCGACCCACGAATGGCACTATCGCGAGACGACGTTGGTTCGGCCACAATCGACCAGGCATCGCCCTGCTAATGCAGATCGCCCAATGAGCATTCGGCATTCGAGCGACTCGCGGTTGCTGAGAGTCACCTCAATCGGCCATTGGAAACCTGCAATGTAGAGAATGGTTTCAATGACAGGACGCGATTCCACAAGCCCGTTCGATGATCGTATGTTGCGATAGCCAACCAATTTTGCTTGGCATAGTTCTGTTTGGTCTTGCTCTCCTGTTACGCCAAATCGAACCCATGCGTCTTTCCCGCGTGAGTACTCTTGGATTCGCTCTGCGTGCAACGAAGAAACAGTTGCTCCCGAATCCAGTTTTGCAACCAATCGGTCAACGCCAAGCTCTGGCAGGGCAATCCATTCTCGCCATCCAACCAAGAGGAGTTCGTCCGTGTCCTGCAAGGTAACCAAAGGATTGAATGACTGGTGACGAATTGGGTGAAAAGGCATGTGGAATAATTCAGGACTCAATGGTTTTACCAAGCGATCGAAGTAACTCCATTGTAAACAACCCCGAGCCGTGTCCGTCGGAAAAATTGATGTTGTAAGCGTAATTTCCAACGGGTCGCATCTCGGTGACCGCAAGCGGTACGGTTTCGGATGCCGATAGGACTTGCAATAGTCCCTTGGGCTTGTTCGACTCGGCCCGTTTTTTTTCACGACAGGTCGCACATGGACATGCGCTGCGCAAAACGCCAAACGGATAGTCCATCTTGATGCCGTCGCTCCACTGGATTTCCAGCGAGCGATTTTCAGTCAACTTCAGGGCGGTAGGCAACATGTCCATGCGATCAATCAAATTTGCGCTGCGAGGATTTGTCAGCCGTCGGGAAATCACTCGGAATTGCAGAATCGACCACTGAACCAGTAGCGGCCCAATCGGTGCCTCGCAACAAGACGGTGATGTACCCAACACATTCCATAGAATAATCCGCATGCCCCATCGGAGTGTGGAAGACACGTCCTTTGCCGTAATCGATCGTCATGATCATCGGTTCATGGCGATCGGTGCCCCCTTGTGATTTGCTTGAAAATGCGGTCGCCAAAATCTTCATGTTTTGTGCCGGTCCTCGCAATCGATCGTAAAGTTCGTCTTTGGTGTGAAGCCAAGTCTTAGGTAGCCCATTGGTGATCGGGTGTTCTGCATCGCGAATCACGATGGAAAACTCGTGTTGCTGGCCGTGGCTGCCACCCTTTCCCGGGGAAGTGTCGGTCACCATTTTTTCGTTGGCATCCAAATAAACGTAGGGTCCGTTCTTTTCGGTTCGATTCCCCCAACCACCTAGGCCGATCATCTTGTTGTACTCGTCCCATTCTCCAAACGAATTGTCCGCTGCATGGATAATGACTAGCCCTCCTCCGCCCGACACAAACGCCTCTAAATTCTTGTTGGTGATGTCTGGCCAAGCGGCTGCTCCAAAACCAAAGTTGGAGATCACAACGTCGTACTTCGCGAAGTTGGGCTTGAAATCAGGATCGGGAACCGCTGCCTTGGTCGCTTCCCGAACAACGCCGTCGCCGAGCGGATATTTGCTCAGCAAACTCTCACCCTTCCACGTGGTCTGCGTTCTGGCAACATCGACCGTGTATCGCTTGGTATCCTCCAAGTACTTCTTCATCATGATGGTCGTCTTTGGCCATGCGTCGTGATTGTTCTGCCCATCGATGATGAGCGCACGAATTGGCTTTGACGATTTAGCTGTATTGGTTTGAGCAAATGCAATGCTGCTCATCAAGAGCAGAGTGAACAAGCTTGAGAGTAGGACTCGTAACATGGTTACTCCGTTGTTTTGGAAAGGATCTCGTGTGTGGCAGCCCTGATTGTGATTGTTGGAGCAACAACTGTCCATCGGACTAGTACGTCGTCCATAGTAAGACTTGGGGTCAACATGAGGTAAACTCAAGATACGAATTGCGTTACGATGATTTGCGCCTGAAAACGCGGCTAGCGCCTGCGGCTCAACAATCTAATCTGGACAGAGGGCTAGATTCTGCGTTTGGCATCCTCGACCATGTACATGGTATTGCAACCTGGGCAATGCAGATACCATTCGAAGTAGTAGGTTTGCCCTGGTTTATGAGCTTTGGGCTTGGTGAGCTTCTTGATGATGGGCGTACCACACTTGCGGCAGGCTTCGCCTGCGTGCTTATGTACCACATCGCTCGCGGATGCGTTCGTTATAGCACTTTGGGTGGGTCGATCGGATTCGCCGATTTCGGCGAGATACCCGAGATCCGGTGGACTATCGTACGCCTGTGCCCCGGCGACCGCCAGTTCGTCGCAGCGTTCGTTCTCTGGGACACCGGCGTGCCCTTTGACCCACTTGAACTTGACCTTATGCTTGTCAAACGCAGTTAGAAACCGAGCCCATAGATCGGCATTCTTGGCCTTGTCCGACTTGGTACGGTACCAATTGTTCTTGTGCCAGCGATGCACCGAGCCGCGTTGGACCGAATCGACCACATATTTGGAATCGCTGTAGATCGTAACATGGCACGGTTTGTTGAGAGATTCGAGGCCGACGATCACCGCCAACAATTCCATGCGATTGTTGGTCGTGCGCCGGAATCCCCCTGAAAGTTCTTTGCGGTGCTTGCCAGCCAACAACACCACCCCGTAGCCACCTGGCCCCGGGTTGGGCTCGGCAGCACCGTCGGTATAGATAATGACACGGCTCGGTGCCGTAGGAGTGGATTTTTTTAATTCGTCATCCATCATCGAATCGAGGTATTCCTCTAATCTGAAATACCGCGAGAGTAAGCATCGGCAAGACTTTCGTCGAGACCAACCGTCCAGCGTTTGCCTTCGGTTTCCAGCTCCATGTAGTTGGCTCCGATCTCAATCACTTTGCCCTCGACACTGCCAAGCTTCAACGGATCCCCCTTATGAAGATAGTATTTCTTGTCGTCTGTCTTGGAATAGACCCATGCCTCGGGACCCTTGCGACCCACGATAAAGGCAGTGACTGCAGCCTGCGACGCTACATCAAAATTCTTAGGTGTTGGTGCAGGCTTGGGAGGTTCTTTGACCTTGATCGAGACCAACTGAACACTTGCCTTGGCAGGAATACCACTATCCCAAACTTCGACTTCGAATTCGACTTCGCCTGCCTCGCGCGGCGTCCACGTCAGTTTTCCCGTTTCCTTGTCAATCGTCATGCCTCGTTGCGGTTCACCGAGCAATCGATGGGAAACGTATTGATTTGGGTCCGGATCCTTGGCCTCGATAGCATGCTCCAATCGCATTCCAACGATCGCATCCAACGACTTTTTGGCGGCCAATTTCGGTGGGTTGTTGAGTGGAGCAAAGATGTTCCGGTCCACGATCGTTGCGTAGTAATCGTCGAGGGATTTGGTTAGTCTCCTGGAATGCTCGGTAGGCGGCTTTTGCTTTTCAGACGCCATATTGAGCGATAAAACTTCGCACTTGAGTGTGATTGACATTAGGTTAGGATCCTTGCCCGAGGTGATAGGGCTCAATTCAAGGTCGTTGATTCGATGAAGATAGTCTTTGCTATAGAAGGCATATAACAACTCGGTCGCTGTCTCAATCGTCCCCGTCCCTGTCAACATAAATTTGTGCAGTCGGTACGTCTCTCCTTTGACGGAGTCTTTGCTTTCACTGATCCATTTGGGAGTAGGATCTTGCAAATAAACACTATCGGCAATTTGAATCAGCCACTCTCGGTAGTCAGCACGGGCCGCCTCTTGCAAGCTGGGAAGCGAACGCGGAACCACAGCGTTCAACTTTTGAGCGGCAACAACGCCTGCCATCTGTTCAAGTTCTTGCTCTTGTTTTCTCTTGTTCAGATCTTCGATCTTTTGTTTCTTGTCGCTAAAGCCCTTTTGAATACTCTTGTAAAAATAGTTTCCAACAAAAAGTGAAACAATGATTCCGACGCCGATAGCTAGTATTTTTTCTCTTGAGTTCATGTTTACACTCCACCTGCGTTTGTTTTGGAATCGGGCGTTGGTTGGTTAGGAGTTGGCGTTGGCGTTGTCTTTTCTAGTGTTGGTGTTTCTGGTACCGCCTTATCTGCTGCTGCTTTTTCCGGCGCAGCTGGTGTTAAGGCTGGAGCAGATTCTTTCGAATCTGGCTTGGGGGGAGCGTTGCTTGGCTCAGCGTCGGGAACGGCTTTTGGTGCACCTAGATTCGATGGAGGCAGCGCTTCTGCCTTGTTCTCAGCGGGAGCCTTGTTCTCGCTGGCAGCCTTGTTCTCGCTGGGCTTGCTCGTTTTCGCGGGTGCCGACTTGCGAGGGTCCTCCACTTTCCGTGGAGCAATCTTGATATTGAGATCGCTGAACGTTGGGAACATGCCCGTCTTGTCTTGACTCTTTCCTATCATCGTGCCGAGCACCGTATGGTTTTCGTCGCGCAAAGCCTTTTCAATGCCAGGGATGTCTTCCTGTTCTTTGGTCATAATTCCCGTCGAGATTGTCGAACCTTCGTTTTTGGCATCTAACGTAAAGGATGCTCCGCGGAAAACGACTTTGTCCCCGCTGTCGGCGTGCTGCGAAAGATACTCCAATTCATCCAGCCAATTGTAGTCCCCAGCGAGAAAGGACTCGATCTTGCGCCAATCGGAAAGCTTTTTGGACGATGCCTTGAGCAGATCGTTGTTCTTGGAGATTGCCTCGTTGAGTTTTGCGATCTCATTGTTGAGGCTTGCGTGGCTCGACCAATACCAAGCGTATCCTGCACCAAGCAGAACTGCCGCAGCAATACCTGCCATCGCATATTTCCGGATGGGACGTTCCTTTTCCACCCGCTTGCGAGGGTGGGAGAAATCGATCAAACGATCGGACAATTGTGGTCCAAGCAAGGCACCGACCGAGGACGCATATTTTCCTGTGTTGCCGCCAGCTTCGTTGCGAACCGTTTTTGAAACATCCAGCAACTCGAACGGATCGATCACCGACACTTGGTTTTGAAGCGATTCGGACAACGACTTGCATGCATCTGCATATTGCGCCTCGCTACCCCAGATGCGGATTTGCTCTACCGACAAATCCGTGCGTTGGGATGCTGCCGCGATCAGCGTGCGTTTGATTTCTGCGACCAACGAGGGATGATGGATACCACCCTCTAAAGGTTGAGAGAAGCGGACATTTCGCATGAAGACCACGTTGCCGCGCTCCACGATGGTCATGTCGGCTTCGTCGCGAAACAACTCCAACAGCAAAACATTGGAGCCCGCAAGTTGCGGTTGTTTGACAATCGCCATGGTGGCAGACGCCATCGGACGCAAAACGATCTGCGCCAAGGTCAATCCGAGCGACTCGACAATTTTGCCAATGCGATCGACGATGGCCGGGTTGATGGTGGCCGCCAAACAATCCGTCATGCCCTCTTGATTGGAAGGCATTAAAATAAAGTCGACAGGCCACGAGTCTCCCGTGTTAGCGAATTGACGCTGCGCGGCAAAACGGACCATATCTGGCAGTTCGTTCTTGTCGACGGTTGGCAACGTCATCGATCGCAGCTCAATCGCGTTTCGGCCAACGCACACGATGGCGTTGCCGGAACGAACACCAATTTGCTTAAGCAACCCTTGGATGGCTTGAAACGTCTTGACGCTGCCAAGAACATCTTCGTTTGAGTCCAAGGAGAGCGGTGCCGAAACAGCGTGTTCCACGGAAACGCCGGATGTCAGTCCTGAAGAACCGACGGCAACTCGCACTTCGGTTGGATCAAACTCGATGGTGATGTAACGTGACATGGAAACCTATAAACGTTATTGAACGGGTACCAAACCTTGAGCCCTTTGACCCAAGGTCTGTTGACTAAAGCCACGACCGAGGTGATCCATCTTGCGATAGAGCACCACCGTGGGCACTTGACCAGCTGCATCGATGACCGCTTCCGTTCTTGCGAACCCTGCCGATTTTTCGAAGTAGCCGATACTTTGGGCTCGCATCACGTCGCCACCAGCGGTGACGAGAGGTGCGATCAATTGCATTTGTTGGAGGGATATGATCCCCTCGACCATCGGCCAAGTCTCAAATTTTCGGTTGCTGTTGTCAGCACCTTGCGATCTGGCTTCGATCAAGGCGTCGAGGATTTCGGCGTTCATACCTGGCAAGCCTTTCAAGATTTGCCGAGGGGCCTCATTAATGTTAATTCGACCTGGAAAAACTGTTGCATCCACTGCGGTAAGTTTGTCCATGATCGTAGGCAAATAAATCGCCATCGCGATCGGATTGGCATCGAGAGGGGATAGGTAAGTGATTTGTTCGCCGTTGACCGTGGCGGTGAACTGGGCCCCAATCAAATCAAGCACTTGGCGAACGCGCCCGCTGGCAGGTTGGGTAGTATCGATA
>JBEBHM010000144.1:0-14031 GCA_040080875.1 Pirellula sp. | reverse complement strand
GCGAGGAACCGAAGCTCAAGGGCCTGACGATTCCGCAGGCGCTCGCCCTTCATCGCGATAACGAGTCTTGCATGAGTTGCCATCGCAAGATCGATCCTTGGGGTATCGCGTTCGAAGAATACGACGCCGTAGGCAACTGGCAGCGCGATGGCCGAGGAGCATCCCTTCGCCAGAAGCGAACGCATGAGCAAATCGAATCGGAGACGGAGTTGCCGGGTGGCGTCAAAGTCAGCGGCTTAAAGGAACTGCGGGAGGAGTTGATTCGCTCCAAGTCCGATGACTTTCGCCGGGCAATGGTCCGCAAGGTCATGGCATATGCCTTGGGTCGGACGCTCTCCCGCAGAGACATCGAGACAGTGGAAGCACTCGTGCCGGTACTCCGCGTTCGTCAAGACCGCCTATCCGCATTGATTGAGTTGATCGTGGCCAGCGAGCTGTTTCAGTCGAAGTAACATCCGCCGAGAGTTAGAATGATTTTGCTTTTCTCAATGGTCATTTTGCAATAGTCCTATTGGATTCGGAAAATGCAAAGCAGAAAATGCAAGTTGCGTATTTACTTTCCAGGCGTGAAAGCTGTTGGTTTGCAAGAAGATTGTTGATATCATGAGGGACTTAAGCGTTACAGCCAATACCCTTTCCATCCGTCCCACCTTTGAAGGTGTCCAATGGCTCGCCCCTCCTGGCATCTTGCTCGACGAACTTTCCTTCACGGAGCTGGAGTGTCGTTGGCGCTGCCTTGGCTGGAAGCCATGGCGAAATCCGATCCGCCTACGGTGCGACCAAAGCGGTTTTGCGCGTTCTTCTTCGGCAACGGGGTGGCGATTCCCAAACCGGAATCCTCCGAATCGGAGGAGGGTTGGTCTTGGTTTCCAAACGCTGGAGGTTCGGACTATACACTGACTAAACCGCTTGAGCCGCTGACTCCCTTCAGGAGCGACATGTCGATCTTCGGGGGAATGTCGCATCCGGCAAGTCGGTTACTGGTCGGTCACAACACGGTCGACGTGTGGCTGACGGGTGCCGACATTCGCGTCAGTCTTCGGAACTCGATCTCGATGGACCAGTTGATTGCCCGCCATGCTGGTGCTCACACGCGGATTCCCTCATTGGTACTTTCCAGTCATGGAGGCGTCGGTACCAAGAGCCGATCGACCACGGTCTCCTTCGATCCCCAGGGTCGTTCTGTTCCCGCCGAGTCCAATCCGCGGCGTCTTTTCGAGCGTCTCTTCGAAGCTCCCGCCAACGGCGACCGGGCTGCAAGGGAACACGCGTTGGCCTCAGGTCGTCGGCGTGTGGATTTCCTGCTCGAGGACTCGCGCTCGCTGCGCAACAATCTGGGCCGGCCCGATCAACGGCGGCTCGACGAATTCCTGGAATCGCTCAGCGAGGTTGAGTCGCGACTTTCGCGGGCTCAGGACTGGCTAGGAAAGGCGATGCCGCAGGTCGATCGCGAGGCGATCAACCTCGACGTCTCTCCGAGCGGACCGACGGACTATATTCGAACCATGTTCAACTTGATCGTGCTAGCGCTGGAGACCGACACGACTCGCGTGGCCACTTATCAGATTTGCGCCGAAGACGGCGTCGGTATATGCGATCGCTTCCCGACGATCCTGGGAATCGGCAGTCGCGGGCATCATCAGCTGACTCACACGGATGGGCAAAAAGAATGGTCTCAGTATGACCGTTATCTCGCCGAACAGTTCGCCTATTTTTTGGACCGGCTGTCATCGATTCGCGAAGGGGACTCGCGGCTACTGGACAACACCATGGCGCTTTTCGGCAGTGCCACAAGCACCACGCACAATGCCCGCAATTATCCGACGATTCTGGCAGGGGGGGCAAACATGGGCCTGCGCCACGGACGCTTCTTCCGGCATGAGACTGAACGACCGCTAGGCGATCTCTACGTCACGATGCTCAAAAGCTACGGCATCCCTGCCGACTCGTTTGCCGAAAACGCCAGCGAGTTTCCCGAAATCCTCGCCTAGGAGAGTGAGCCCGGGGAGATTCATTCGCGTTGCTGGTTTCCAATCAAGGATACGTCATGGTTCATCGTACCTCCCACGCGGCTGTTTTATTGCCGTTGGTCCTTTTCCTTGGTGTGGCTAAGGGCGAGGATCGTGAATTAGTTTTCGCCAACGACTTTGACTACGCGACTGTTTCTCTCTTTGGCCCCCCTGAACCGGCTCCCGATATGACCGGTTTCCAATACTTTGCCATCAATGGACAAGCAGCTTCTGCCGCGAAAGGAATAGTTCACGTTCCGAATGACTCGTTTGTAAGCGTAGGCATCACTGCACGGGATCGGTATTTGGAGTTCATCGCCTCGCTTCCGACAATGGGAATCAATCGGTTGGAACTGCGAGGTGCCCGGTTATCGACCTCCCTGATGAATTTGCTTGAGAAGTTGCAGTCGGTTCGCCAGTTGGTATTGGTCGATTGCGAGTTAGGAGAGCTAGATGCTTCTCGGCTTCAAGGCGCCCCGCAGCTACAGGAAGTTTCGGTTCAATTGCAACACGGTCGTGAGCTTCGTCGATTATTGCTTCCGTGGCTCGCTAAATGCACATCGCTCCAATCAATGTCTAGCGACATACCCATGAACGCGGACGAATTGAAGTGGATCCGACAACTCCGCAGTCCGATGTCCATTCGCAACAAGGGGCGGAGAACGCTGGCAAGTATCTCGCAGACAATCCAATGGATTGGCCCAACACAATTGATGAAAGCGGTGAGATTGCTAACGGTTTTCACGTACCTTCATTTCCAAGTCTCTATCTGTTTAACGCACAAGGAAAACTAGTCATTGCGTTGCCACACAGATTGCTTCTCGAATCAACAATCCAAAGCCTGTTATCCAAAAAATAGTCGCCCACAACTCGGCTCCCTTCCTTTCCATGCATAACGGAATGCGCTCGGCAGAAAATAGGTCAGGTCTTTTCCTGACCCAAACCTGACTCCATTTATTCTTCCCAACCATGACACATCAGACTCGAAAGCAGTTTCTCAACACCTTGGGAGTGGCCACAGTATGTGGCACAATCTTACCGGCATTAGGTGGATTTGCGGCGCAAGATGTCGCGATACCGTCCCACCTGCGAGGCTATGAAGAGCTGTATCGGAAGGACCCTCGTGCGGCAGCCATCCAATGGCATCGAGATGCAAAGTGGGGACTGTTCGTGCACTACGCGCTCGCCAGTTTACGGGGATTAACTGCGGCGGAAGCGACGAAGTCGAAGGAGAATTCGAAGGCGGATTGGAAGGCTCTCAAACAAGGCAAGCCCGAGGATTTTGCGAAACTCAAGGACCGTTTCACCGCGGAGAAGTTCGACGCAGACTTCATTACCGATTTGGCTCTCGCCGCTCAGATGCGTTATGTCAATTTCACTACGCGGCATCTCGGCGATCTCTATATGTTTCGCACTTCCGTGTCGGAGTTCACCAGTTTGAACTCGCCTGCAAAGCGAGATCTTGTTGCAGAGTTGGCCGCGCAATGCCAAAAGAAAGGGCTGGGACTGTTCCTCTACTGTCCGCCCGACGTCGCGAGAACCGAGCCGCAGGAAGCCTTTGATCGCAATCGCACGGTCGTGCGCGAACTGCTCACGCAGTATGGGCACGTCGCCGGGATCTGGCTGGATGGAGTCGGTTCCTATTATGCAGAGCCGCAAGCGTATGGACGTATCAATGAACTCTATGCTTTGATCCGCTCCCTCCAACCACAATGTCTGATCTCGTTCAAGCAAGGGACGGGCACCGAAGACTTCGTGGCACCCGAAGGTCTGATGCACACTAAGAAGGACACATTCGCGCAAAAAGCATGGGAACTCAATGCGGGCAAGCGAGGAGATATTTGTACGAATATGCAAACCGCGCCGCCGGCCTGGATCTACATGGATGGCTGCGAACACATCGATGCTGACCAAGTGCTTGCGCTCCTGGCGGACGCGTTCGCACAAGAAGCTAACCTAACGCTCAATACTGGGCCGTTGCCGGATGGATCCATTCATCCAGCTGATGTCGCTGCTCTGCGCGAAGCTGGCAATCGCATCCGCCAACACGGTTTTCCTTCGCCCAAGCCCATGGACCGGGCAGAAAGGAATAGGCTGAAAGGGAAACTATGAGCCCTTTGGGCTGGTCTGCTTGTCGTGAAAATTGCTTGCGGTTAACTTGGAAGACACGCGAACATCCAAAAACCCACCGCTTGAGGAGTTGGTCGATGCAATTAACGGCAATTCATCGGCGATCTACGGTCGAACTGGTCGTTGACCGCATCGCCAGAGTCATTAAGGAGCGAAAGCTTGCGAGCACGATTCCCGATGCGGCGGAATCCCCCATGCACGAGCACATGCAAGCCGTAGTCGAACGACTGGAGAAACTTGGATGAAACAACGTACCAGGCAAAGTAGCAGGCATACTCCGTGTGCCGTCCGACAAACGGTCTGTCAGACGGTTCGCCAAACCGACTATCAGAACATCCATCGAAACGTCGTCCAAACGGCTTCGCGACATCTCAGCCAAACCCGCCGATTTTCCAAACATGCGTTTGGTCGCTTGAAGTCGCTTGGCGTTTTGGTTACGGCACACGGAGTGTGCCTACTACTTGGTTTGAACGCCTTTGGTCAAGAACAAGAAGTTACACCTGGGCAGCTGGAGTTTTTCGAGAAGAAGATTCGACCGGTGCTTGTCGAGCACTGTTACGAATGCCATTCAGCCGGTGCAAAAATCCTTAAGGGGGGACTTCGCGTCGATCATCGCGCCGGGCTATTACAAGGTGGCGACAGCGGCCATGCGATCGTACTCAATGATCCTCGGCAAAGTTCGCTGATCAAGGCGATTCGTTACCAAGAAATTGAAATGCCACCCAAAGGCAAGCTGCCCGATTCAGTGATCGCCGATTTCGAAACTTGGATCGCGATGGGAGCCCCCGATCCGCGAGTTGCAAACGACCCGCCGGCTACACGAACGATCGACCTCGATAATGGTCGCAAATTCTGGGCCTTTCAACCGATTGCCGATCCTCCGCCACAACGGGTAAAAAACGAATTGTGGCCGCTCGATCCGATCGATTATTTTATTCTTGCAAAACAGGAGCCAGCTGGCATCCAGCCCGTCGCCGACGCTGACCGTTACGCTTGGCTGCGCCGCGTTAGCCTTGATTTGATCGGTGTTCCGCCGTCGCCCGCGGAAATCGATGTGTTCGTTCGCGACAACTCGCCTGATGCGTGCGCGACGGTTGTTGATCGTTTGCTCGACTCTCAAGCCTACGGCGAGCGATGGGCGCGGCACTGGCTGGATCTTACTGGTTACGCTGATATGATCGGCACATCAAACAATGTTTTCGCCGAACACGCTTGGCGCTATCGAGATTATCTTATCGAAGCGTTCAACAAGGATAAGTCCTTCGATCGTTTCGTTCGAGAGCAGATCGCGGGCGATCTGATGGAGGCCTCGACGCCTCAAGAGAAAGCACAGAACATCACGGCGACGGGATTTCTCATGGTAGGCGATGTGGAGATCGTCGAGCCAGATAAGGCCAAATTGGAAGCCGACCACATTGACACGCAGGTCAGCAAAATCGGAACCGCGTTCCTCGGAATGACGTTTGGTTGTGCGCGTTGCCATGATCACAAGTTCGATCCCGTAGGAGTCGAGGATTATTATGGCATCGCCGGAATCCTTCGCAGCTCGCCATCGACGCACAAGATTCCGTTCGGTGTTTGGAGTACGCTTAACACCACGGAGCTTCCAGAAACCCCTGAGCAATTCGGCGAACGCAAGAAGCTTGAAGCGGAGCACGCCAAGAAGCTCGCAAGCTTAAAGGCCGACCAGTCGAAGCTCAACGACGAGAAGAATGCTATCGTTGAACAACTTGCGAAGCTCGAAAAAGAGATTGCAGCTTTAGAGTCTCTCGAGAAGCAACGGGATGAACTGACGGACAAACTCAAGAAACTTGGTACGGAGATCCAGCACGCAGAGTTTTTCGCGTCCAAGGTGCCGAAGGCATTTGCGATGCATGATGGTGATCTACCGTCTGACATGCCCATTTACATTCGGGGCAATCCTTATGCTCCAGCCAAGATCGTTCCACGCGGTGTTTTGCGAGTCGCCTCATGGAAAGAGCTCCCGGAGATCCCAACCGGACAAAGCGGGCGGATGCAACTAGCCGACTGGATTGTCGATCCAAGAAACCCGCTTACGGCCCGCGTAACAGTGAATCGCATCTGGCAAAAGCTTTTCGGCGAAGGGCTCGTGCGATCTGTCGATTACTTCGGGGCCCGCGGCGACGTACCAAGTCACCCTGAACTACTCGATCACCTGGCCACTCGTTTCATGCAAAACAACTGGTCTCAGAAAAAGCTCATTCGTTCGCTTGTCCTAAGCCGCACTTACCGCCTGGCTAGCCTGAATGATGCCAAGGCAGTAACCGTTGATCCTGACAATCGACTGTTTTGGCGAATGCACCGCCAACGGTTGGATGCAGAAGCGATTCGCGATTCGGTACTCGCAGTCAGCGGTGAACTACAGGAAAGTCATGGCGGGCCGGCTTTGGCTCTAGAAAACATCGAGAATTCGGGAGATTTAGTCGTTCAGGGAGTAAATCCACCCAACTACACTCATCGCAAACCGCGACCATCGCAGGAGTTTGAACGAACCGTCTATCTACCTGTCATGCGAACTAACTTCAACAGTCATGATCGTCTAAGGAGCTTCTTCGACTTTGTGAATCCGGCTCAAATCTCGGGACAGCGTAACCAATCCTTCGTGCCGACTCAATCGCTGTTCGTGATGAACAACGAGCTGTTTCGCAAGCGGGCAAAGTCGTTAGCGGATCGATTGATTGCCGATTCGTCGACAGACGACGATCGATTGGAGCAACTATGGCTACGCGTGTTGGGGCGCCCGATCACAACTGCAGAACGCCACGAAGCGAGCTCATTTCTGGAAGAAACAAAATCGCTCATTACGAGCGAGAAAGAAACGTCCACGGCCGCGACTGCCCTGCAGGAGCTTTGCCACAGTTTGCTATCCTCGAATCAATTTGTTTATAGACTTTAAGTAGCAGGAACAATCCGTGTGCCGTACGCCAGAAACAATGAAATCAGTAACAATTACGAATCGTCGTCAATGCCTGCAACATGCGGCTTGTGGCTTTGGAGCATTAGCATTGCATGACATAGCCCAGGCTGCGTCAAGCTCTGCGGGCACACGGGCGTTGGACTTTGCTCCGCGAGTCAAACGCGTCATCTTCTTGTTCATGGCCGGTGGCCCCTCGCAGATGGATTTGTTTGATCCCAAAGACTATATCCGAGACAAGAATGGCGAGGCGATCGATTCTCCATTGGATCGCAATGTAACCCAAGTTGGCACGGAAAAATTCCTTGCGCTCGGTGCAATGGCGCCGGTGAAACCTCGCGGGGAGTCTGGCATGATGATATCGGACTTGATGCCGCATCTAGCGGACATTGCCGACGACATATGCTTGCTACGCGGAATGAACGCCGACAATCCACAACACGCGAGTGCTACGAACCAGTTTCATACAGGCAGCTTCACCGAAGTCCGCCCGTCCATGGGGGCCTGGATCAGTTATGGATTGGGAACCGAGAATCAGAACTTGCCAAGCTTTATCACGATCCATCCGAATAGTGTCCGTACTTATGGTTCCTCTTTTCTTCCCGCCGTGCATCAAGGGACGGCCTTGACCGTACCGATCGATAGCAAGACTTCTCCCATTGAGAACCTCAAGAATGTTTCGGCAAGCGACATCGTTCAGCGCAAGCGGATGAACATGACTCGTCGATTGAACGAGCGACTGATCGAGGAACTTCATGGTGACGCGAGTATGGAGGGGATGATCCACAACATGGAACTTGCTTTTCGCATGCAGACCGACACACCCCAATTGGTGGATTTGTCGGAAGAGAGCAACGAGACACTTAAGTTGTATGGCGTTGGAGGCAAGGGTACCGACAAGAACGCTCGGGCTTGTTTGTTAGCTCGAAAGCTTAGCGAATCGGGCGTACGATTCGTGCAAGTTACGATGGACGGCTGGGATCACCACGGCGACATTCGCGGTAATCTTCCCAATCTCTGCAATCAGACCGACCAGCCGGTCGCAGCCCTCGTGAAAGACTTGAAGCAACGCGGGATGCTAGACGACACGCTCGTTCTCTGGTCAGGGGAGTTTGGTCGTACACCTTGGAGTCAGGATTTGAGCGGCACGGCGCCGATCGAAAAGCATGGTCGTGAACATCAGCCGCAGAGCTTTTGCGCTTGGATGGCGGGGGGCGGTATCAAGCCTGGCTTCATGTACGGTGAAACCGATCACATGGGATTTCAGGTGATCGATGGCAAGGTCCATATTCACGATTTGCACGCAACGATGCTGCACCTGTTAGGTCTCGATCACACTCAACTAACTTGGCGTCACGTAGGACGCGACTTCCGACTCACCGATGTGCATGGCACAGTTGTCAAGGAGATATTGGCCTAGCCTCGGAGTCGTGGAGCGACTCCGCCACAAAATGAAAAAAAGCATCAAATGCTTGACTTCGTTCGGAAATTCTATTCGCCGCGGTCTCGACATCGCATGAATCTACTTCGCAACGAACGCGGGTAAACGGTAAACAGGGTAAACGGTAAACAGGGTCTGCCCCCAAGGCTCCCGATGGCTTGGCAAGACTCAGGATTTGTTGTCGATCACCGATTTGTTGAAACGGGTTTTGTTCCGGCAGCCGACTCGATGTCGGTAACGGTGAACGTTTGCTCGATCACGGCAGGTTCTCCGCCGGTTTGCAGTTCGCATTTCAATTGGTAGTTGCCTGGCGCAAGTGCATTGTCGACGCGAAATGTTAACGGTGACTTCGTACTAGGCATCAACCACTTTCCAAAGCCACCCGGGATTTGAATTCGTCCACCCAATTCGGCGGTTACCGTAAGTCGTGCATCGATTGGCATATGGCTGTTTCCAGAGTTTTCAACCGTCGTGCGGAAGCAAGGGTATTTGCCCGAGGGGTCCCAGACGAGAGGCGACATCCCAATCCTTGTGTTGCTAGGTTTCTTGTAGATGAGAGCTAGCGGCAATTTTTTGGATTCGATGTAGTCCTTCTTTTCGGACTTTGTCTCAATCAGCACATATCCATATTCGGTACTTTGATCGCCGCCAATTTGGCCCTTCATCGTCAACGCGATTTTGCGCGACGCGCCCGGTGCTAAGCGAAATTCCTCGGGCTGAAACATCGCAGCGGGTAGATCCAAATCATCATAACTCATCGCTCTGAGCTTTACGCTGCGATCTTCTTTTCCAATATTCTTGAACAATAGAGTGAGTCTACGGTTGCCGCCTCGGATTTGAGACAGTTCAATCTGGGAAGGCGAAACCTGAAGCCCTCCAGCCACTTGTGTGATCAGCACTTCTTGTGCAGGATAATCTTCGGGGTCGACGTCGATGGGAAAGGATTTCTTCGAAACGGTCCTGCCATCATAAATTAATTCTACCTCGGCCTCAAAACGACCGCCCGCAATCGCTTCCGGCAATAACTCTTCCATTCGAATACGGCTCTTTGGTAAAATGCGTCCTTGGAAGCGTGTATCGTCCGAGACACCGTTTCGCACCGGCATCACGAGCCGAAGCGGTTTGACCGATCGATCGCTTGGCGAGGCTCCCAACTTAGCTCGAAGCTCGAATTCAAATGTTGTATCGGTTGGGTTGCTCACAAGGGCCTGCAGCCGTGGACGACCATCCCATGGAGTCAACTTGACATCTTCGATGATCAGGCGTTGGCCCTGTTCACCGCGAACGCCATCGATTTCTAAGTCGAGGCGCAGTACATATTGCGTAATGAATCGAATGGCCGCTTGTGTATTTCGTTTTCCTGTGGCGTCAAATGTTGGTTGTACATTGGTCTGATCACCAACATCTTTGACCATAATCCCGAGCGAATGATGTTTCGCATCTCCAGATGGAACGCGAAGCACGCCCTCGATACTTGAAGATTTGTTGGCGCTTAGATTCATTTTGGTAGGAGTGATCAGACGAATCGCATCGGCTTGTGGTGAACCGGCGTCGTGCAAGATCATTCCTGTTAGTTCTTGCTTAAGTCCGATGGGGACCACTTCAATCGTTGTATCACGATTGGCCGATTCGATGGCGAACTTGAACGGAATGATGTCCCCGCCACGGCCATTGATTCGATGTGACAACGGTTCAATTCGAAACGTTGGCTCGAACGATTCTTGAACGGAGATTCGCGTACCCGTGCCCCGTCTGTCTTTTTCGTTGGCCTTGTTTTGAGCCAATGCGGAAAAGCTACTTACAAAAAACGCGATGGCACAGAGATTTAGGATTTTGGTGGTGTGGGGCATGTTGGATCAGACGGGACGATTCGAGGAGAAATGAATATCGCAACTTCGGCTTCCTGCTCCTGTTTCTCGATAGTTTGAAATAGCTTGCCCGCTAACGGTATGCTTCCTAAGACGGGTATTCGAGCGATACGATCGACGGTTTGACGTTGGACCAATCCTCCTATAACGATTGTATGTCCATCTCGCACCATGACGTCCGTCGAAACTACTCGTCGGTTGATGATTGGGTAAGTACTGGCCGTGACATCGCTTCCAGTGGTGTTGGAACGGATATCCTCACTCACTTCGGCTTTGGAAATCTCCACGGACACCATGTCACCATGAACCCTTGGAGTAATCTCCAGAGATATACCGGCTTCGACTTTTTGCACATCTTGTCGGAAGAAGACGTTGCTATTGGCGGGTTGCAAACTGAAGAACGTTTCGCGATTGATCGAGATTTTGGCTTTTTCGCCATCCTTGGCCGTGACTCGAGGGGCTGCCCGAATGGTGATGTAACCCTCCTGCGCCAATAGCCGCACAAAGGCAGAAGTGACCGCAAAATCCGAAAATGCATCCTGAATGCCTTTGCCGCTGGCGGCAGAATTGAGCGTCAATCCGCTCATGCCTAGTTTGAACGATTGCGCTCCTTCGGCACCTACCACATGGCTCCAATCAAGCCCAAATCGAAACGCACTGTCGGGTGCGACGACGCAAACGATGGCCTCGAGTTCTACCTGAGGAATGGGCTGGTCCAACTCTTGCAGTCGATCCAAGATCTGTTTGAAAATCGTTTTTGGGGCATCAATGATTACCAAATTGCGGTCGGTGGATACCTGAATGAATTTTTTGAATCTTGGCGGCAACAACGCCGCCAGCGACGCAACCTCATGAAAATTCGGCGCAAATTGGGTTCGTTGCGAAACATAGGCAAACAATGGTGAATCCGGATCGGGCGACGCCACCACATATCGATCACCGTCCCGACCAAAAACCAACCCCAGTGGCAACAACACTTTTTCAAGGGCTTGCTCGAACGACTCCCCCGATATTTGAGCGCTGGTGACTCCGCCAACGGTATCATCGATGACAACCGAAACTTTTGCGTATGTTGCTAGAACTTGAATCGCTTCACGAATGTCGGTTTGTTCAAAAACCTCGTTGATTCCGTTGTTGTCCGATAACCGATAGACGACGGTCGAAACTGGAAATGTTGAAGACACCGGCGGCACTGTGATTCCAGCCGGAACAACGTCGGCTACTTTGGCTTGAAATACAGGATCGTTGACAGTTGGTCCCACGTTGAAACCACCGAGTTGTGTTGGATCGCTCAAGAATTCGTCGCACTGACTTCCCAAGCTAGCTCTCTCGCGACCGCTCTTTCGAAATAAGCCATTACCGCTTATTCCACGATTTGAATTTTCGGTTGGTGAAAGCGGTGAAACAATCGCTGGTTGAATGATCTCAGGCCTAGCTGCCGCTGCTCTAACAGCCTCCACGTAGAGATCTTGTACGTTACGTTTTTGTGTTTCGCAGTTACTTTTGCAGCCCATTAAAAAAGCGGGTGCAATTCCGATCAATAGAATCCGAATCAAATTTCGATGCCTTTTCCTTATGCTAATCCTTAATCAAGCGAAGGCTTGATTGCCGGAGCTCGATTTTCGCAGCGCAGGACCGACCGGTCCAGCTTTGCTGGAACAACTTTTTCCATTTGGTTTGCTTCAATTTTTTGTTCAGTTTTGGTTGGTCGTATTAATTGCGTTTTGCTGTGGGCTTACATACCCAGGCTCTTCTTGCCAGCACGTTTCCGTGCCAGCGATCAGTCTTAAAGATTCAGTACGCCGCACAATCGAAAAAACGCTGGTGTGTAATCCGTGTAGCTCAAAAATCGGTGTGTGGTCGTTCTCGCGTGCCGAACTATCTGACACGGAATGTGAATCATGACCGACAAGAACGTCTTGAATTCCATCGTCAGCAGTCGTTTCTTTTCTGCCCTATGCTCTGACTTATGTTCCGGCTCCTCGGGGATAAGAAGCGCCGCCCATGACTTAAGGTTCCAAGCGACACTTACCATCACCATGTAGGCCCAATTGCTCAGCAAGTTATCCACCGGCGCGCATAAAGAGCGAACACCACCAGAGAGTTGTGCGATTAAATTTTCTTGGTCGCAACGATCATTGCAGCCAAACACAACATCTTCGCTGCTAACCTGGAGCAAGTCGTTGCTGATGTAGAAAAAGTAGCGGATCTCATCGAGCAACCGTACGTCGCCTTGTTCCTTGGAGATGTTCTTGCGAACAACCACCATCCGGTAAGTCTTCTCGCATGCGTTTGGACGGTACTCGAATTCCGCCACATCTTCGTGAAGCAATTCCAAGTGAACATAACCACGTTGGCGAACGATTTCACGTTTCACGTTCGTTGGCTTAGTTCGTACTGCGTCGGTCTTGTTTTTGGGGTGAGGACGGGAGAGTTTTTCCCATGCAGATTCCGGCAGATTGTCGGCGATTTCCTTAAGATTTGCTTTTGCTTCATAGCCGAATTGAAACCGAACTCCCAAAGCATCCCAACCATCGAGGTACTCAGTCTGCGAAAACTTGCAGTCGCCTCTCATCCGAATGCGTTTGAACCCACCGGCAATACAGGTGCAAATGGCTTTGTCCAAATACGCGGCTGCATTATGCGCACTGTGAACCGAACCACTTCGATTGACAATTCCAAGAACCTCTTTGGTATTGGCCAAACTGATCAGCAGTGGATGGTAACCCCATGTGCCCTTGTAAGAAATATCCATTCCCTCTTTGCACTGAGCCGTTGTTGCGACAATGACCCCATCGACATCGATGATCGCTTGTTCGAGGAAAGAGCTATCTTGTTGCTTCCAGACGTTGATTCGCGCTTCGTTGACTGATTGCATCAGCAGGTCGATGTCGGCTTGCTGGAAACGACGGCAGAAGTCACCAGCGGTCGTTGGGTCAGGAATCGAATCAGCGCCCATAGCATCGAGGAATGCCGAATCATTTCGAAGCCGTTCAAGATGCTCAAGTCGTTCGCCATTGCAAAGAACATTCATTGCCATAGCCAACACATGATCTGATTCGTGATAAGGTGCGTGCCACTTAAGCAACTGTACGTTTTTGTTAATCGCATCGACAAGCCCGACGTGTTTAGCCAACTTGAGCATCGCGGAGATACCGCCATAATTGATGGCCTGTGTCCGATCGGAGAGTTCATACTTGACGGCATTGGAGCCAATTACCGGGTTGCCATCATGGAAGCATCGAGTAAATCGATTGGCTCTGGCGGTAGCAAGTCTTTTGAGAATTTGCTTCTTGCGTTTGTTGATGCGATTTGCGAAACTTGGCGTCACCTGAATTCCTCCGTGATGGCTGGATAAAACGATTTGTGTTGATACTCGTTTAACCCGCAATCGCTGGGGAATTCTCGTTTTTTCTGCTAAGAATCACAGTAATCGAATCAAACCTTTGCTTGATTCAGGATTAGTGGGGGGCTTTCTACTTTAGTTTTGATGTGAAGTGAATCAGGTTGGGTTAAATTCTTCCATGGCTCTGATGAGTAATCAGAGACATTCATTAATACGCTGTCCAAAATATCCGACCCTGTAGCATCTCGGGTCATCGGTGTTTACGTCATCTCGTTCGGATGCTCGATCGAAATGTCTAAACG
>JBEBHM010000819.1:0-3747 GCA_040080875.1 Pirellula sp. | reverse complement strand
TATTGGAATTGGAACTCATCAACGTCGACAAATTGGGAAGCGAGTTGTTGGCACCTCCCGTGTTCGGAGTCTGATTGCGTAGCTTCAACTTTTCCCCATCAGCGTTGGGAGCTGTCGAGGAATTACCTTTGGCACTTGCCTTGGCGTCGACAGCGGAGCTGTTTGTGGCATTGGATTGCAGAAGAAGTGCTCCGCCGAGAGTTAGGTCGCGGGCGATGGTTGCCGAACTGAGTTCATCAATGTCCGCGATTCCGGCGGATGCTCCAATTCCCACGCGAGAACCCACTGCTGTCGCATGCGCTTTGGTATTGATTGTGCTGGTCGCCGTGGTGCGGACCGTTGCACTGGCTGTGGGTGATGAACTAAGTGTTAATCCGGCTCCCGTACCAAGTCGGGCGGTTGACTCGTTTCGCACGATCGATAACGCAACTCCGGCGCCGACGCCGATATTGCTCGCTGCACCTGCTTCGGCCTCTGCAGAGCTCGAGTGCGCACTATTGGTTTCGATGGTTAGCTGGGAAGGTGTACCGCCGATTATCGCACTGTCCGCGATTTGAGCTGTCGTAGTGTTGTTGAGCCGATTGAGAGCCAGCGATGCACCGAGCCCGAAGTCTTCCGAGGCACCTACTTTTGGTTTTGTTTTCGCACGTTGGTCGGTACGATTTTCGGCTCGAACGATCAGCGGTTGCGCTGTGAGTCCTATAACACTCGCATTGCTGGCAACGACGGCGGTTGTTTGCGTGTCGATCAGATTCAAGCTGGCAGAGCCAGATATCCCAATGCTAGCGCTGCCAGATCCGCTGGTGGCATCTGCGGTCATCGTATGAGTGACATCGGACCCAAGTGTTCTCATCAACGCCTCGATCGTTAGCCCTTTGGTATTGATCGAAGTGGTGCCTGCAATCGAAGCGTCGGTGATTGTGACGACTTTGTTGATTGAGCCTGCTGCGGCAATGCCGAGCGCACCAGTACCAACAGCTTCAGCAGACGCATTCGCAACCGCATCGGTGTTGGTCAGCGCGCGCAGAGTTGTTGTCCCACCGGTTGTAATGCTGCGTCCTGCTGGCAACTGCGATGCGACGTTAATGTCCACTAGATTCAGTGCCAACGCTGCCGCAATGGCGATCGGTCCGTCGGAAGTCTCCGCTTTGGGTTGGGCACCAAGTGATGTGCTATCGCGAGCCCCGCGACTGAAGGCCCTGGTATCACCTTTGTTTCGATGCCTCGTCGTTTGCGTGTCGGTATCCCCTCCCTCAGAATCATTGCCGCCAGCGGTCCCACTGGAATTGGAAACGCTGCTGGTTCCATCGGTGGATACAAAGGTCATCGCACCCCCGACCGACAAATCGCGAGCCGTTGATGTCTTGGTGTTCACATCGACGAATGCGAGTGAAAAAACACCACCGATGGCTGCTGATTGCGCATTGGTTGCTCCGCCTGTGGCCTGTGTATCGTGAACGCCGAGATGGTCGGCGGTCAATGAGAGGGCTCCACCGATACTCAACAAGCTGCCATTGCCGAGTGTCGCAAGTGTATCTTCATTTGCAACCGTTAATGCAACGGATGCTGCGATAGCAGTACCGCCAACCGCACCTGCTTTGCTCTGAGTCGTTACATTATTGACTGCAGTGCTGCTTAAAGTGAGGTTGTTGAGATTCGAGACTGCAGTCCCGTTGTCGACCTTGGCAGCGGTTGTATGATCATTGATATTCAACGCAAACGAGGCCCCGATTCCGGTCGAGCCACTACCGCTCGTCATTGGTATGGCACGCGCGATCTCGTTGGTATTCGCGCTCGCATTGAGGACAAGGTTAGCAGCCGGAGTGAGTGTAACGATTGCTCCCGGTTCGATCATGGCAATCGCATCGACCTTGTTCACGCCAATCGCGACTGAGCCAGCAAGGCCGAATGCGGCGTCGCTAACGCTTGACCCCTTCCGTCCACCTTTGGCATCCAGTGTGACGATGCCGGTAGGAACGCGCCCTTCTACCGCAACGGTACTTCCTCGCAGGGACGCTACACCACCAACAGATGCTTGGCTCGTTGAATTGACATTGCTTATCGCAACGGCGATACCGATGCCACTATCATTGCTGCCGTCTGTTGTCGTGCCATCGGCGTTGTACGTGAGGTTGTGACTTTCGTCCGCCAACAGCGTGAGGGTACCTCCGGTCGAATGGACAATCGGGCCTGAGGTGGTTCCGCCAACAATTCGGGCTGTCGTATCACCCGTGAGCGACCCAACTGCAACCGCTGCGGAAAACTTGATTGATCCTTCACTGGTGGACGCATCGTTATCTGCGAGTGCTTGCTCTGATCGCGTTGTGGTGATTGAATTGCCATCGTCGCTCATGCCTTTCGGAGTGGCGATCGAGTTCGTGGTGGCAGTTCGGTTGCTTCGCGATCGGAGTGTCATATTTCCAGCGGAAGTAACACTAGCCGTGCCATCGATCGACAAATGCGTACCTCCAGTGACCACCGAAGTTGCAAGAGTGCCGCCCGCGTTGGAAGTCCCTCCAATTCCATCGGCAACACTGGTGATGTCATTTGTATTTTCGGCTAGAATCGTCGCGGTTCCGCCTGCAGTGATGATAGACGCTCCACCGATGTGAACGTTGGCGTTGGAATTGATGATCGATATTGAGATGGCAGCATCTGTGGTCTTGTCGTCGGCTGAGTTGCCATCGGCTTGAGGCTGGCGTTGAACCGATGTGGTGACGTTCGAGTTAGCTTCCATCAGCAAAGCTCCGCTTGCAGCCAATTGAGCTGAACCCGCGACGTCGATTTTTGCATCCGATACGACAATGACCGTCCCAAACCGCAACGAATCGCCAAGTGGAGTTGTTGCATTGATTTGGACGTTGACCGTCGATACAGCCTGAAGAGTGATATTCGTTGCCGTGATTTTACCACCCATCATGGAAATGGACGTTTGGGGAATGGCCAAGATCTTCGTTAAGTCTGTTGTGTCACCTCTGCCCGCCGTGGTTGCCATGCTCTTGGCAGCAAAAGCTCCTGTGAACGAAGGAGAGTCGGCTGCGATCGTGATATCGCTTGATGATTGGACGGTAAATCCAAAGCCGATGGTGTAGGTGCCTGTCCCCTCAAGTCGTACCGCATCGTCGGCAATCGGTAGGGGCAATCCAGTTGCGATGTCGAGACCGCCATCGAAATTAATGATGAATGAACCGCCGTTTGCAGATACAAACGTGTTGAGCAGATTCAGGCTAGGCATCTCAATGCGGAGCGTATCGCCTCGAACATCGCGGAGTTCGGAGGCCCGCACGTTGACGGTCGTATCGCCTGCGGAGGACAGCGTTACTTGGCTGACAACATTGGAGCTGCCGGTTTGCATCAACCGGAGGATAGGGGCCGAACCTCCGGATTGAACTTGCAAGGTGAAATCGGTGACAAGGGAAGTGCCTGGGTATTGGAGATCTGCGGCCAGCAACCAGCGGGATTCCAAGGACTCAAATAGCCAGGATCGGCGTCGCCGGTTTCCCTTAGCTTCTCGCTCGATTCGACGCGAGTATTTTCGACGTGACATGAAAAGGATCTCCCAACGATAAAGGGGACTCAAAGCAAGTCCCTAGGGAGTTAATTGCTATCCTTGAGAGAAACGCACAAGAAAAAGAAATTTTTTCGACCTGTACGATTGAATTCGAATTTACCTATGCAATGCATTGAGCCTGAGGCGCTAGCTAGCCGAGCCACGCCGCAGGAAATCGGCTAGCGCCTCAGGCTCAG
>JBEBHM010000818.1:0-3747 GCA_040080875.1 Pirellula sp. | reverse complement strand
ATCACGGGGATTGCACTGGTGTGTACGACCACTTCTTTTCCGTGAATCTGGTGGGTGAACTGTTTCGCAAACGCAGGTGAGGTTCCAGAAATCCCCATCCACAGCGAGACGAAAATAACGATTTTGGTAGTTGTAGCAAGTTTCATCCATGTCCTCCGCGCAATCGCTGGGTCAATGATTTGACAGTCCAGGAATCCTAGCACACGCCGAGAAAAACGAGAACCGGCAACGGGTTGCTAAAAGGAATATGACCGTTTGTCTGTGGCGTTTGTACCGATTGAGTGGGAGTGTAATACCTGGATTCGGCCAAACAAGCCCTGATTCGGCTTGAGGAGTTGGCGTGTTTCGACCAACCTGGATGTTCTACCGCGTTGCCTCGTACGCGATGCCATACTCTATTCGCAAAAGTGACGACATGCATTCCGGTTGGTTAGTTGAAACAGCGAGCCTTTGGGGCTATCACGGATCGACTTTGGTCGGTCTTCGGCAAGCCCTGCCAGTCGAAGCGGTCAACGAGTATTGGGTTCGCAATCGCGTTCGATTTGACGGTTGGAATTCATTGTTAACGCGTTTAGGGGCTCAGTCGATTTCGATGAGCGTCGCGCGGCGACTTAGGGCATGGGATCGGCTCCAAGGACTCATCGAAGAGGTTCTTTTAGCGGAGCCTTTGGCCCGGATTTGCGTTGCGGTGGCAGCCCATCTCGAAGAACGTCAGATTGACGGCGACGCCCGAGCTATTCTTCACAACGTCTATTCCTCTCACTGCGAAGTGAGAAATCGCTGTCTCAAGATCATTGTGGATGGTCTGGACAAAGGGCTTGCGGCGGCAAACAGCCTGAATCGTACACGCCACTACCTGGAACATTGGACCGATATGTTGCTCGGGTACTTCGCAAACTCGGCGATCTCGGCGGAATATGCATTCTCCAATTCAAGGATGGAGGAATTTGCGGCGGACTATGGCACCTGCTCGATCGCCAGTCAAATGCAAGTCGTGTGGTCGCTCCAATTGGCCAGTTGCCGCGACTGGGTAGCGAAACATTGCAAGCACCCTGCTACTTCTCCACGAATGAACCAGCGAATCTGCGAAGCGGCCATGGGAATGATCCATCACCAGTCCTTTGATTCTTTAGGCTGTTTGCGAACCAGGTACATTCAATCGATTGAGAATGGCATCAACCATGCCGACAAAACACTCGCAAGCCTGGAGTCCAACGAATGGGAATCGATGTCCAAGGTTTTGGCACGCCATCAAGTCAAGCCCGTGCGATTTGACTATTGACGCACGTTGGCGTGCGAGTTGGCCGAGGTCGGGGAGCTTTGAATGAACTTGGGGGCCGTAATCCTTCGGTGAGACTGATGAGTCACCTCGAGCTCGTCGCTACTATCTTTTATTTTCGAAAGCGATTTGACTGCATCTTTTCGCATCATTTGCAGTCCGTTGACGACGGCTCGGGGCACTGGCCAGTGTTCTTCTAGCTTGCGCCCCCAGTCTTGCAGCCTTTGTAGCAGTTGCTGGTCGATCCGGCGCACGCGTGTAGCTGCTCGTGCGATCACCAGTTGCTCGTCTTTGCGCAATTGCCAAAGCTGCATGACCTCTTCGAAATCAATTGCATCATACGAAGGGTGCAAGAAGATGAACTCGCCTCGAGCCAAACACAAGACCGACTCAACGGATTGGGATGGCCCAACCACTTTGTTATTGCGAATCACGTTGATTTGCGGATATCGTCGCCGCATCTCGTCGAGCACTTCGGGGGTGGCATCGACCGACTGATCGTCCACGACGATTAGTTGCACTTCGCTGGTCAATTCACAGATCCACTCCAGTAGCCCCTCGATCCGCGCGCCTACGTCAGACTGGCTGTCGCGAACTGGGAAAATAATACTGATAGACTCTCGCATGCGTGTGCTCATCAATGTCAGTTTCTAGGGAACTTGTCCCGACGAATTCGGCTAGTGGTCCACATCCGCTATCGGTTACGCAACCCATTAAGTTTGATCGGTCATGGAAATGTCGGTTTTTCTTGATTGCTCCGATGTTGCCGACTCGTTGGATGTGTCTCCCCACGACCCGCTTCGGGGCGTGGCAAACAGCCTCTTGCAGTTTTCCACAATCAAGCCCGCCTTCCTCGAGAATTCGTATTCAAAAATACCCCAGTCGTTAGGTTTTGAATTGGTGGTCACGAATCATGACCTACGGTTAGACAGAAAATCGCACCAGTTTAACGAACGTGGCGATTGAATCGATTGTACCCCTGCAATCTACACACTCGTCGAGAGATACTATGAATAACCCGAACATCCGTTCCACTCGTTCATTCTTACCAACGCTCCTGCACGCAATCGACTCGCTCCTGCTATGCCTCTCGTTGCCCCTCGTGCATTGGTTGACTAATCAACCCCTAAATGATTCCACGACCATCTGCAGCCTAGTCGCTTGCATATTGTTGTTTGTTGTGGGCGAGCTATTTGGAATATATCGACCTAGCCGTGGGCGATTAGCAGATCATGAAGTGGGCTTGGCCACGGTCGCATGGACCGTTACCTTCGTGGCCTTGCTCGTCCTGGGTTTGTTTACTCGAACAACGGAGTCGTTTGCTCGCTCGTCGATCATCGCTTGGTATTTCGTAGGTGGACTATTCGTGCTGTGCACGCATATGACGGTTCGAGGAGTCATGGAATCGTTGGGCAAGCATGGTTACGGAACTCGCAAAACCGCTATTGTGGGCGCTAACCGACTGGGATTGGACATTGCACGGAATGCCCAGATGGCCTCGGATAGTGGAATGAAGATTGTCGGTTTCTTTGACGACCGGGGGAACGGAATTGAAGACGGACGACGTCTTGGAATTTCATCGGAAAACCCGCCGTTCCTTGGCAACACCGAACGGCTTTTTGAAATGATCAGCGCCGGAGACGTAGACACGGTGTTGGTGGCGTTGCCCATGCGAGCGGAAAAAAGAATTCAATCGTTGTTGGATAGACTCGGCAACACGACCGCTTCGGCGTACATCGTTCCAGACTTCTTTGTATTCGAATTGCTGCACTCGCGATGGACACAGGTCGGCGGACTCCCTGTCGTGAGTGTTTTTGAGTCACCCATGTATGGCGTGGACGGATGGCTCAAACGCGCGCTCGATCTATCGATCAGCCTCGTCGGTGTCGTTCTTATCTCGCCAATCCTATTGTTGTGCGCATTGCTGGTCCGATTCACGTCCAAAGGTCCCGTTTTCTTTCGGCAGAAACGCTATGGACTCGACGGAAAAGAGATCCTGGTTTGGAAGTTTCGGTCGATGTACACCTGCGATAATGGCCCCGTTGTAAAACAAGCGACCAAGAACGATCCACGCATAACTCCTATCGGCGCCATACTCCGGAAGTCTTCCCTGGACGAGCTGCCACAGCTTTTCAATGTGATCGAAGGGAACATGTCGCTCGTCGGCCCTCGACCGCACGCAACTGCTCATAACGAGCACTTCAGAACGTTGATCCGTGGCTACATGATGCGCCACAAAGTCAAGCCAGGGATCACCGGCTTGGCACAAGTCGAAGGGAGCCGAGGTGAAACGGACACCACCGAAAAAATGGAAGCGAGAATCACGCTGGATCATCGATACATTCGGGAATGGTCGATTTGGATGGACATCAAGATTCTTTTCAAGACGTTCTTTGTGGTGCTTCGCCACGACGCCTACTAAGGGGACGACAAAAAACAAGCAGGAAGCGCAAGCAGGGGAACAGTTC
>JBEBHM010000817.1:0-3748 GCA_040080875.1 Pirellula sp. | reverse complement strand
CGGCTAGCGCCTCAGGCTCAATTAATCGAATGATTTGTGATGTTGAAAAGTGGGAAGATCTCCTAGCGCCTCAGGCTCAATTAACCGGATGATTTGTGTGCGAATCCATTTACGAATCGTAGTATATTTTTTTTCTGCCGCTCGCCCTAGTTTCGTGGGCGAGCGATCACGCACACTTGAGATCCGTTCCTGTCACACTTCATGACACAAACGACAAAAGTCAAATCAATACCTCCACCCTCCACCCTCATCCCTCATCCCTCATCCCTCATCCCTCATCCCTCATCCCTCATCCCTCATCCCTCAATTCTTAATTCTTAATTCCCAATTCGCAATTCTCTCTCCCTCAACCCTTGTTCGAATACGAAACGAGCGCCTTCATGTAGTTGCCTCGTTCAAAGGACGAGGCATCGGCGCCACGATCGCGACTCAAACTCCCGATCAATTCTTGGATCGAACTGTATTGATTGCTTTCCAACCATCTAGTTAAATCTTCGAGTACCGTGGCCAGATGCTTTGGGCCATTTCTGAGCAAGGCGGAAGCCATCATCGTAACATTGGCACCCGCCAGAAGCGCCTTGAGTGCTTCCGCGGCCGTATGGATACCGCTGGTTGCTGCGAGAGAACAGGTTAACTGGTCTCGCAAAATTCCGAGCCAACGAAGCACCAATCGCAATTCGCTTGGCTGGCTCAACTCCAAATGAGGCTGCACTCTCAGCAATTCAAGATCGATATCGGGATCGAGGTAACGATTGAAGAGCACAATTCCATCCGCTCCAGCATCGACAAGCTTTTTCGCAAAATGGGGAATGGACGAAAAGTAAGGCCCAATCTTCACAGCCAGCGGGATCGACAGATTTGCCGACACCTGCGTGACAATATCGATATATCGCTTTTCAACTTCGTTTCCACTGGTCATGGGGTTGGTCGATACAAAATAGATATTGAGTTCCAGCGCATCGGCACCTGCCAACTCAAAAAGTCGAGCGAATTTCACCCATTTTCCTGGCGAAGTGCCGTTCAGGCTGGCAATGACAGGAATGCCAATCGCTTTCTTGGCCCTTTCAAGGAACTCTAAGTGCGGTTCAGGACCCGTGTTGTAGTTCTCTAGTTCGGGAAAGTAGCTTGAAGATTCGGGGGAGGAATCCTCCGCGAAGGAATGAAGTCGGAAGATCTCGTTTTCTTCGTGTTCGATTTGTTCGGCAAAGAGCGATTGCAAGACAACGGCCGATGCCCCCACTTCTTCTAATTCTTGAAGCGACTTGATCGAACCGGTCAATGGGCATGCCGATACGACCAGTGGATTCTTGAGTGTGCGTTTCAGATAGCGAGTCGACAAGTCGATGGTCATTGTGGCACCTCGTCCATCAAGCCGGCAAGGGAACGTTCGATGTTGGCGATCTGTTCATAGTAGTGCCAACGATCATCAATATCGTTTTGTGCAAGGCGGAGAAGATGCTCAGCACGTGCCGGATCACTCCGCTGCAATACTGAGAAGCGTGCTTCCTTGGACGCGAAACTTCGGAATGGAATGGTCGGTTTCCTGGAGTCCAAATGAAACGGCTTGCCATCATCGTGTGCGACACGCGGATCGTAGCGATACAAAGGCCAGTAACCGCTTTGTACCGCTTCCTTTTGATGCGACATTCCCGTGGACATATCGATTCCGTGAGCGATGCACTGGCTGTAAGCGATAATCAGCGACGGACCGTGATACGATTCGGCTTCGTACAAAGCACGAATAGTTTGGAGTGGATGGGCGCCGATTGCAATTTGAGCCACAAAAACGTGCCCGTAAGCCATGGCGATCATTCCGATGTCTTTCTTGTTGCAACTCTTGCCGGCAGTAGCAAACTTGGCCACAGCAGCTCGTGGCGTCGATTTCGAAGCTTGCCCCCCAGTATTGGAGTAGACCTCTGTATCGAGAACCAAAACGTTGACATCACGCCCGGATGCGAGAACGTGGTCCAGGCCGCCGAATCCGATGTCGTATGCCCAACCATCGCCACCGACAATCCAAACCGATTTCTTAACGAACGCATCCGCAAGGTTCTCGAGGGTTCGAGCATTGGGCGTTGAGAGTTGTGCCAATCGATGCCGCAATTCCGCAACTCTCAATCGTTGTGAACGGCGTTTCTCTTCAGAGTCCTGCTTGGCATCAAGTAGTTCATCCACCAGAGTGACCGGCAATGCACTTGCCAGCTCACGCAACAGTAATCTCGCTGTCTCGACACGTTTATCGAGTCCCAACCGCAGACCGAGTCCAAATTCGGCGTTGTCCTCGAAAAGTGAATTCGCCCATGCCGGCCCCAAGCCATTTGCGTTCTTGGCCCATGGCGTTGTCGGCAAATTTCCACCAAAAATTGAGGAGCATCCAGTTGCGTTGGCAACCACCATATGATCGCCAAACATCTGCGAAACCAGCTTTAGATAGGGGGTTTCGCCGCATCCCGCACATGCCCCAGAGTATTCGAAAAGTGGCAGAGCCAGTTGCGATCCCTTGACCGTGTCGATGGCAATCTTGGTTCGATCGATGTCGGGCAACGAAAGAAAGTAGTCATAATGAACTTGCGATCGATCCAAGACATCTCGCTTGGGAGTCATGTTGATCGCTTTGATCTTTACGGCCTCCTTACTTTTCGCTGGGCAGACATCGACACACACTCCGCAGCCGGTACAGTCATCCGGCGCGACTTGGAGAGTCATCTGCATGCCTGGATGATCCTTACCCGACCATGATCGAGTCACAAAATCATCCGGAGGTTGTTGTAAAGCATCCGAGGGAAAAGCCTTGATTCGAATTGCCGCATGGGGACACATCAGAGAACAAAGCCCGCATTGGATGCAAAGGTCGGCGTTCCAAACGGGTATCTCAGCCGCCACGCTTCGCTTCTCGATTCGGGTTGTTCCGGTCGGAAAGGTGCCATCGACCGGCATGGCGCTCACTGGCAGCCGATCTCCTTTGCCAGCCATCATGATGGTGGTCACGCGCCGAACGAAGTCGTCCGTGTCGGCGGGTAGCAACAGCGAATTTCGCGGCTGCCCTGAAGCAATCTTCGGAACGTGTACTTCGAATAGTCCCGCCAGCGCCTGATCGACGGCATCGAAGTTCTTCTCAAGCACACTGCTGCCCCGCTTGCCATAAGTCTTTTCGATCGCAGATCGGATTTTGCCAATGGCATCGTCGACCGGCATAAACTTGGAAAGGGCGAAGTGGCAGACTTGCACAATGACGTTGATGCGGCCCGGCATGCCTACACGCCTAGCGATAGCCTCGGCGTCGACAACGTGCAAACGGAGTTTTCGGTCTATGATCGTCTGCTGAACATCGAGGGGGAGTTTTGCCCATACTTCGTCGGGGCCATACGGTGCATTGAGCAGGATCGTTCCGTGTTCGGCAGCATTCTCGAGTACGTCGATCTTTTCGAGAAACGAAAACTGATGGCAGCCTATGAAGTCGGCACTCTGGACGAGATAGGTAGAGCGGATGGGCTGAGCGCTGATCCGGATGTGCGAGACGGTCATCGCGCCGGACTTCTTGGAGTCGTAAACAAAATAGCCTTGAGCAAACAGTGGCGTGTTTTCCGCAATGATCTTCACGGTGTTCTTGTTGGCGCCAACGGTCCCATCGCTTCCAAGCCCAAAGAACGTTGCTTGCAACGTCCCCTGTTGCGCGAACTGAAACTCAGATCGCGTTGCGAGGCTCCGGTGGGTGACATCGTCGTGGATGCCAACGGTGAAGCTGCGT
>JBEBHM010000143.1:0-14044 GCA_040080875.1 Pirellula sp. | reverse complement strand
CTTGTGGTCGAGCGCGTTCATCCAGCGTGTTTGAAACGCCAACAACTTTTGCGGATCAAACGACGCAGGCGCTCGATTGACTCTCTCGAGCGAAAAATGTTTCACCGCATCGTCGAGCGAAAAATGTTCCGTGCTGTCATCCAATGACCATCCTAACAACAGCAAGTAGTTGAGAACGGCGCCCGGCAAGAATCCCGTTTCGCGGTAAAAGTCGACCACCACCGGATTGAAGGTCTCTTTGGCAACCTGCAAATTGGCTCTCGACGCGATGGTCTCTCCTAACTGGCACAGAGCCGCAAAGTCCTTTTGCTTCAAGTACTTGTCCAGTTTGCGTTTGCTGAGTTTGGCAGTACCTCCCGGCTCGGCGACGTAGGGCAAATGCGCGTAGATCGGCAATTCGTAACCGAGACTCTGCGCAATGAAAATCTGGCGGGGCGTGTTGGGTAGGTGCTCGACTGCTCGGACCACGTGCGTGATCTTGAAATCGTAGTCATCCACGACGCTGGCCAAATGATAAAGACAAGTTCCATCGGCTCGCTGCACGACATGGTCTTGTTCATCCGACCACTCAAACGAACAATCCCCTCTCACCAAATCGTGAAACTGGCACTGCCCAGTGCGAGGCATCTTGAGCCGAACGACTGCCGTTCGCCCCTCGGCTTCGAACGCCGCCTTCTTTTCGGCGGAGTCGGCCATGAACTGGCGATCGTAAATGTATGCCTTGCCCTCCTTTTCGGCCTTCGCTTTCTGCACGTCCAATTCTTCCGTCCGGGCAAAATCCCAATAGGCATGCCCACTCGCCAACAGCTTGGTAACGGCAGCTTGGTATTGGTCAAGCCGTTGAGACTGAAAATACGGTGCATAAGGACCATTGACCTCGGGGCCTTCGTCCCACCCGAGTCCGAGCCACTTGAAGCCGTCGAGGATGGGCTGGAGCGCAGCCTGGACGTTTCGGTTTTGGTCCGTATCGTCGATCCGCAAAAGGAACTGACCTCCCGCTTGTTTTGCTAGCAGATAGTTAAACAATGCGGTTCGAACGCCGCCTATGTGCAGGTATCCGGTGGGGCTCGGGGCAAATCGGGTACGAATGGTCATTACAACTCTTGAAAAATACGGGAGAAATGGCAGGATCTAAGCTATGGCAGGCACTTCAACGAGGCGAAAGGGTAACATGCAAGGTCCGTTTCGTCACGTGTTGCGACAAACGAAGGAAAACGATAGGGACTACTATGATTCGAAAAGCGTTCGCGGCGGCAAGCATACTTTTAATCGGAATGATTCTCGGCTGGTCGTTTCAAAGAGCTGGCACGGAGCCTGCACACGCTAGCCCTCAACGCGAGGGGACCGCGACCTCGCCTTTCCCCGCTCAAGTCACCAGGCCGGTGAATCCGCCTATTCTCCCAGGCACACCGAACCCTCCCGTTCCAGGTGCTGCTGCAGCACCTCAAGGAGCCCCATTTCCTGATGGCTTTACCGCGATGTCTCCCGAAGAAGCCATTAATGTATCGGTCTATGAGCAGACCAATCGAAGCGTAGTCAACATCTCCACCAAGACGATTCGGCCTGAGGCCTTCTTGATGGTTTCTGAAATTGAGGGTAGCGGCAGCGGCAGCATCTTCGACAAACAAGGTCACGTCTTGACCAACTATCATGTTATTGAAGGTGCAAAGAGTATCGACGTTACCCTTTTCAATGGCGAGTCCTTTGCTGCCGAACTGATCGGGCAAGACAAGGACAACGACCTCGCGGTGTTGCACATCGCTGCCCCCGAGTCGATGCTTGTTCCGCTCACTTGGGGCGATTCGTCCAATCTTCGCGTGGGACAGCACATTATCGCCATCGGAAATCCCTTCGGATACGAACGCACTATGAGCACAGGGATCATCTCAAGCCTCAATCGGCAAATTATGTCCAAAACGCGACGTCCGATTCGATCCCTGATCCAGATCGATGCTGCGCTCAACCAAGGCAACTCAGGCGGACCTCTTTTGAATTCGCGCGGCGAGATGATCGGTATGAACATGGCTATCGCCACGCGTAGCGGTGACAACGCAGGTATCGGATTTGCAATACCCGTTAATACCATTCGACGCGTGGTGCCGCAACTGTTGACTTCTGGTCGCGTGCTCAGGCCTACCATCGGCATCATGCAGGTCTACGAGACAGACCAAGGACTGCTGGTGGTGGTCTTAACACCCAACGGGCCCGCCGAACGAGCCGGAATTCGAGGTTCGCTTGAGCGCCGCAAAGTTCGCCGCGGAGTCATAGTCCTGGAACAAGAAGTGATCAACCACAGTCAAGCGGATCTCATCATCGGCATTGATGACATGCGAGTGAAGCACGCAGACGACCTTTTGAGTGTCATCGAGACCAAGAAAGCAGGCGACCAAGTGGTGTTGACCGTCGTACGTGCCGGAAAACAACTGCAAATCCCGGTCGTGCTGGGCGAGAACGAGTGACCGCCTCCAAGATAAAGAATATTGAGATTCGCGGTGCGCGTACTCACAATCTCAAAAACGTCGATCTGGATGTACCTCGAGGAAAATTGACCGTCATCACAGGGGTCAGCGGGAGCGGCAAAAGCTCGTTAGCGTTTGACACTCTGTTTGCCGAGGGCCAACGTCAATACCTTGAGAGCCTCTCCAGTTACGCGAGGCAGTTCTTAGACCAAATGGAGCGACCCGATGTCGATTCCGTTCGCGGCTTGCAACCCACGCTTTGCATCGATCAACAGCAGGGGGTCTTGAGTCCACGCAGCACGGTTGGAACGGTGACAGAAATATATGACTATCTGCGGTTGTTCATGGCCCGCGTAGCGATACCCGCTTGCCATCAATGCGGTAGCCCCATCGATCGGCAGCCACCTAGCCAAATAACGGATGCCATCGCGGGACAACCGACCGGAACCAAGATCACATTGCTTTCGCCAATGGTCATTGGACGCAAAGGGACCCATGCCGAAGTGTTTGAACGAGTTGCCAAAGCTGGCCTATTGCGAGTTCGTGTCGACGGTGAGAGCTTCGAACTTGAGTCGCTCCCGACGCTGGCTGCGCGGCGGGAACATAGCATCTCTGCCGTGGTGGACAGAATTGTATTGCGAGAAGACAGTCGGGAGCGGATAGAACAAGCCATCCAGGTTGCGTTGAGGTTGAGCGACGGACTGATCGAGTCATCCAGCATGTTGCCTGATTCGGAGGATGTCGTTGATCGCCTATTTTCTACGCGATACGCTTGTCTGAAATGCGGGTTGAGTCTTCTGGAAATTGAACCACGCACCTTCAGTTTCAATAGCCAATACGGAGCATGCCCTACGTGTCACGGTTTTGGATATATCCAGGAGGATGCTTGCATGATTTGTAGCTCGTGCCACGGACAACGGTTACGACCTGAATCGTTGGCCATCAAGCTCGGCGGGCTCTCCATTTCCCACATTGTGTCCAAATCGATGGACCAGTTACAAGCGTGGCTTGGCCAATTGCAACTGACGGACGCACAGTCCATGATCGCCGAGCCGATCCTCAAAGAGGTTGCACACCGCCTCGGATTTCTTCAGGACGTAGGACTCCGTTATTTGACACTTGATCGGCATGCAGACAGCCTGAGTGGCGGAGAGTTGCAACGAGTAAGGTTAGCGACCAGCATTGGAACCGGGCTTACGGGCGTCTGCTATGTTCTGGATGAGCCGTCGGTAGGATTGCATCCGAGCGACACACAACGGCTAATTCAAACCATTCAAGAATTGCGGGCGCGCGGCAATTCGGTCGTCGTGGTCGAACACGACGAAGACATCATGCGGGCAGCTGACGTCTTGGTAGACATTGGGCCGGGAGCTGGAACCCATGGAGGGACTATCTCGGCGATCGGAACTCCTGATTCGTTCATTCGCAACGGAGGAAGCGCTCATCCGAACTCTCTCACGGCCAAGTATCTCGGCGGCGGTATGCCCATGCCATCGAATCGCCAGCGTCCTCGCAACAACGATGCATCTTGTCTTCGTCTCGTAGGGATAACGCGAAACAACTTAGTCGATGCATCTATTGAAATTCCACTCGGCAGGTTGGTCGGCATCACCGGAGTTAGCGGCAGTGGAAAGAGCACCTTGGTTCATGACTCGTTGTCGGTTGCCGTTCGCAATCTGCTCAGGAACGAATCGTTGCCAAAGCATGTGCTTCAGCTCGAGGGTATCGAATCGATCGACAAATTGATCGAGATCGATCAGTCCCCCATTGGGCGCTCGCCTCGAAGTATTCCCGCGACGTATTGCGGGTTCTGGGACGAAATCCGCAAGGTCTACGCGAAAACTCGCGATGCCAAACAACGAGGGTACAGCGCTGCCCGGTTCAGCTTCAACTCAGGCCAAGGGCGATGCGAAGCTTGTACTGGACAAGGGAGAATCAAGTTGGAGATGAGTTTTTTGGCCGACGTATTTGTCCCATGTACTCAATGCAGAACGCGCCGATTCAATCGTTCAACGCTGGCGGTCCGTTTCAAAAACATGTCGATCGCCGACTGTTTGGAGATGAACATTGCCCAAGCCATGGAGTTTTTTGAAGCGTTTCCAAAAATACATCGTTCTTTGCGATGTTTGGTCGATGTAGGACTTGGATACATTGCGTTGGGGCAGCCATCGACAACGTTGAGTGGAGGCGAAGCGCAACGTATCAAACTTGCGAACGAATTATCGCAATCCGACACCGGTCGAACACTCTACTTGTTGGACGAACCCACCACAGGATTGCACATCGACGATGTGGTTCGGCTCGTCGGCGTCCTCCAGGCGTTGGTCGACAAAGGGAATACCGTGATCGTGGTAGAACACCAGATGGAATTGATTCGCAGCTGCGACTGGGTGGTCGATATGGGACCTGGAGGTGGAAGCGCAGGAGGCAAGATTCTGTATGCGGGGGAACCGTGGCTGATGAACTCCGACACGCCTACAGGGCTCGCTCTCATGCGTCTTCACGGCTAACAATTTGGGTAGTGGAGGTTGTTAAACCTCCCCGATCGCAGAGATCTTTCACAAGATCCACTACCCTCAACCCCCAATTAAGGATTGAAGACGCACTTGCTAGACAGCAAGATACCCGCGAAAAGTTGACTCATCAATGTTGCGACCGCTCAGGATGAGCACCACATCGCCCTCACCGGTCAAGTCGGTCTTGTTAAACATGCAAGCAGCAATGGTGATCGCTCCTGATGGTTCAGTGCGCAGACCATGATTCTCATACATCCACTTCATCGCTTGCACGATTTCCGAATCTGAAACGACTACCGAATCGTTCACCAGTCGCTTCAAGATTGGCCAATTGTGTTGCCCAACGTCGTACGACAATAGTCCATCACAAATGCTTTGCGGTTTCGAAATCCGCACGCGTTCTTGCGCCATCAACGACTGGCGAAAGTCGTCGGCAAGAGATGGTTCCACGCCGATCACTCGGGCGCCCGGGAACCCATCGGCAATTGCGATTGCGTGGCCCGCCATGAGTCCTCCACCACTTACCTGACACAGGAAATGCGAGACGTTTCTATTTTCTCGCCGCAGAGCATGGCAAATCTCAAGTCCGCCGACACCATTTCCGGCGATGACATGCGGATCATCGTACGGTGAGGCTTGGATCGCCCTTTCCGACTCGACAATTTCACGTGCCATTCGGTCTCGGGTACCTGTCAGATGATCGGTGGCTATATCGTAGGTGCGGATTTCGGCACCAAAGGATTTCGTCAAATGAAACTTGATCTTCGGCGCCGACTCCGGCATGACCACGATGACTCGAACGCCAAACCGCTTTCCAGCAAAGGCGATGCCTGACGCAAAATTCCCGGACGAGTGGGCAGCAACAGGCCGATTCTCAAGTTGCATTTGGTTTTGGAACATCCAATTCAAGGCCCCCATGACCTTAAACGAACCTACCGGCGTCCAGCCGTAGTCCTTGATCCAAACTCGTCGACCTGGCTTCATCCCAAGCAAATTCTCGAGCGCGTACGATCGAATGAGAGGCGACGGGGAAAGATGGTCCCGAATGACGTTTTCGGCTGCGTATACTTCTTCGATCGTTATGGCGTTCGTAGGTGTCATGATTTCCCCGGGGTCCTTGCTGGTCGACAACGCAACGTCGATTTTGATAGAATGGGCTGCGTTGGATTACTCCTGAAAACATCGCGAACCACGACAATCATCCCATGCACAACAAAATTCTCCAAGCCTTGATCGTTATCGTCGTCTTTTTGAACTCGACGCTCGCGGGCAAATCGTTTGCGCAAGACTCTAATCCAATTAACCCTAAGTTGGCATTGCCAACGACCGACGAGGGGTTGGCCGGTTCAGGACCTATTCGTCGCTATGAATGGTTTCAAAAAGTTTGGCTTGAGCGTCGTTCCAAATGGGAAAGGGAAACCAGTACCAAGCAGGGTGCTCTCGTTTTCTTGGGAGATTCCATCACGCAAGGATGGGGCGACGAATTTCGAGGCGTGTTTGGCAAATCGATTGTTGCGAATCGCGGAATCTCTGGAGATACAACTCGAGGCATGTTGTTGAGGCTCAAAGACGACGTGCTGAAGCTGAATCCAAGCGGAATCGTGCTGCTGATGGGGACCAACGATTTGGAGGAAAAGGCAGAGCCAACTACCGTCGCTAACAATCTTGAACTTATCCTCGGGCAAATTAAAGCTCATAACCCAAAGCTACCCGTCGCTCTCTGTCTTGTTTTTCCATCGTCGGAAACCAAGAGTCGACCGTCTGACAAGATCAAAGAAATCAACAACCTGTTTCAAGCGAAAGTCAAAGGCGATCCACAGGTTACTGTCCTGGATACGTGGACGCTTTTTGCGGATGAGAAAGGAAACGCAAAAATCGATGAATTCCCGGATCTGCTCCATCCCAACGAGGCCGGCTATTACAAATGGGAGGTCTCGTTGCGGCCTTTGCTCGAGGTATTGGGTTTGGTCCAACCACCTGCCGAATCTATTTCCACTGAACCTGGGTTTGAGCCACTATTCAATGGTAAAGACTTAACAGGTTGGTGCTTCCATCCGACGACGGAAGAGGAAAAACGTTCGATCGAAAAGAGGCTCAAGGCCGACCCCAAGGCAATCGTCTCCCCCATCATTGAGGCAACCAAGGAGTTCAGCCAAAAGAAAACGAGCGATGATGGTCGCTATGCTGCGATCCACGGGCGACTCGTCGTTACGACGCCCGCCGAAGGGAGACGCATTCAACAGCTTTGGACAACTCGCGAATTCAAGAACGACTTTGTGCTCAAGTTGGAGTTTCGAGCAACACCCAACGCAGATAGCGGAGTCTTCGTGCGAGGTAAACAGCTTCAGTGCCGCGACTATCTTTTGGCTGGTCCTTACAAACAACTAAAGAGCTACAAGCCGCAGCAATGGAACGCGTTGGAGATCACCGTGACTGGCAACACGGCTCGATGCCTATGCAATGGTGAAACGCTCGAAGAATCATTCGCTATTCCGGCCAGTGGGCCGATTGGGCTTGAGGGTGATCGCGGTCAAATGGAATATCGCAATATTCGGATCAAGGTCATGCCATAAAAAACTTCCCCATACAAGCCCGCAGCGCAAGCAAGTGACAGATCTTCAACATGCATGCCCGCAGCGCCCGCAAGGAAACGCCGATAAAGTAGACGTTTTGGAATTGAAAACTGGATCAACAATCGGCGTCACTCGCTCGCGCGTCGGGCTTGTATCGGCTCCTTGGCTTTAGAATGCCGCGGCGGTTTTGAAGTCGGAGACGATGTGGATCTATGCGTTAAGCGGTTTGAACCGACGAACCTCATTCCCCTTGCCATAACACGATCTCTGCTTGATCATCTAATCCTTGGCCAATTGCAGCTAGGAACCTGCCATCTGGGGAAAAGGAGATTGTGGGAGGGTACAACAATTGCGGCTCAAGATTCATCAATAATCTACCGGTGGAAACGCTCCAGAGTTTGACCACGCCGCCATGAGTAAGCGATGCCAAAGTACGCCCATCGGGAGATAACACGATGCTCATGGTGCGATCATCATGATTGCCAACAAATACCGCTTTTTGCTTCCAGTCGGGAGCAGCATAAACGTGGAAAAATTCGTCACTTGTTTGCATCGCAAAACAGTCACCTTTTGGGCTGAACGTCCACAACACAAATCGACTATTTATCATATTCGTTTGTCGCGCAAACTCCGGTTGAATTCTCGCTGTTAACCAATTGCGCAAATCGATATCGTTTTTGGGAAACAAAACCAGCTTCGCCGAGGGAAATGTGTTTTCACCCGATTCGATCATCGCGAGACTTGGAAAAGCCAATTCGGCATTGGGAATCCAACCCGTTGTATCAGTGACCATAAGGCGATCTCCATGAGGGGAGAATGCTAGCAAAGCTATTGATTTTTTTTTGAACTCGGGAATCACACGTTCCTTTACCAACGCCAGACCTTTACGACGATAGATAATAACCTTCCCCTCTGCGGTACCAATAACGATATACTCACCATCCTCGGAGTAGGTGAGTGCTGTGATGTTTGAGTTGGTTGCTACGACCGCAGTAGGTTGGCGTGCTATCGAATTCCACAACTCGAATCGAGACTCTCCCCCTGACACGGCGAATTCAGTGCCATCTGGCGACCAAGCAATGAGATGGAGAGCACTAGGTTTTCGCTTGACTGACTCGTTGCGGTTTACAGCACAAAACTCCTGATACGAATTTGATCGAAATCCTTTTGAGGAAGCTAGCCAAGCGTCGCTTATTTCTGGACTCGCCTTGAGAACGATCTTGTCGTAGCAACTGCCTGCCGAATGTCGCCAGCACTTTCCTGATTGACCGCTCACTAGAAACGTTCCATCCAGACGAATCGCGACGCTCCACAATTGAGCGTCATGAGAAAATTGCTTTGCGACTCGCCACGAGCCGCCGGGTACCTGTCGCCATATCGTCGCGAGTCCGTATCGAGAAACACTGATCAGACTTTTATCATTGTGCTCAAATGCCACACCTTCTAGCGGAGATGACTCGTCCGCAAAGTCGGCAATTTGCTGGCCAGATTCTGCGTCGTAAATGAGAATGCCACCCGCCCTCGTAACAACAGCAAATTGAGCCTCTAAGTGTTTAAACGCGACGGCTTTGAATTGTTCGTCGATGCGCGGGGTCACGCGTTTCAAGCAATGACGCAGCATTAGCGTGGACAAGTCGTAGACGAGGGCTTCTCCTGCATCGCTAACGGCGACCGCCCAACGCCCATCGGCCGATACATCGAGGCCTTGTAAACTGCGTTGGGATCCCTTGAGTTCCGCGATAGTATTCCATTCTTCGGTTTTCATCACTTGCAGACGGTTTGCCCCGACTACTTTCCCGTCTATTTCCTTTGTTCGCTCGGCTAAAACGAGCCTTTTGCCATCCGTTGTAAATCTTGCGGAGACCAGCGCTCCTTCAAACGAGATAGCCTTAAGTGCGCGTCCCTTCTCCGCCTCATAGATCACCAACTGTCCATCGTCGCCAACCGCGGCAAGCCGTTTGCCGTTGTGCGACCAATCCACTCCATTCACGTCACCAACATGAGTGTGCATCTTCCACACGAGCGATAGATCCGACGACGAGTAAACTCGCACTCCCGCTCCACCTCCGGTGGCAAAGTATTTCCCATCGGGAGAAAAACGAGTGCAGTAGACAGGTCCTTCTTGCCGGTCAAAATGTTCTGGACGCCTCCTTCTAATGCTATCCAGATACCGCCATTCAAAGCCACGATGATCCACTTCACCTTCTCGCGGAATCAATTCCGATAACGACGATTGCATCACTTCGAGGCGATTTTGTCTCCACGCGTGAGCCGCAAGAGAAATTTTGCTTGCATAACGCTGCTCATTCACTTTGTCGTTGGCTTCCTCGGCCGATTTTAAATGGAAGTCGCGTTCGCGTTGCGAGACTTCTGCATTACGCTGGGAGTGTTTTGCATCAAGCTGCGCCCGCTCAATCATCCAAGCTGCAGTGATCCCCGTCAGGCAAGTGATGACCACGGCGATACCTAATACGCGAGCAATGATGAAGTTTCGCTTCGTCCAACGATAGAATCGACTTGACAAAGAAAGCGGTCTGGCACGGATGGGTTGATGATCCAGAAATCGTCTCAAATCGTTGGCTAAATCATCTGCGGTTGCGTAACGATCCGAAGGGTCTTTTGAAATCGCTTTGAACGCGATGGTCGATAGATCAAGTGGAATTCGAGCATCCAAGCGCCGCGGGATCTGAGGATCTTCATGAAGCAATTGGCGCAGCAGATGTTCACGATCGTCTCCTGGAATTACGGGTGTTAAACACAGCAATTCATAAAGTGTCGCGCCCAAGGAGTAGATGTCTGTTCGGTGATCGACGCCAATTCGTCGCCCTGAGGCTTGCTCCGGACTCATGTACCGAAGTGTGCCGAGCAAATCACCGCTGAGCGTGTGATTTTCGCTCCCTTCCATCCGTGCCAATCCAAAATCTGTGATCCAGATGGTTCCTCGACTATCCAAAATCAGATTGGATGGCTTGATATCGCGATGGATGACACCGCATTCGTGCGCATGATGCAGCGCATCAGCAGCTTGTGCAATGAGTTTAGCGACGCGCCGAAAGTAGTTCGCAACATTGCTGTTGCGTTCGGTCGACAATGATGCGATCAAAGACGTTTTCTGCTTTGTATCTTCCGAGCCTTGGTTTGTGCCCATGGCACCCATGGCACACGGGCGTTCGCGAAGTTCGGCTTCGCGCATTTCCAAGATCACGTGATCGAGCGAAGCACCATCAACGAACTGCATCGCCAGATAATGTACACCTCTTTCGCAACCGACTCCGAAAATGGGCACGATGTGGGGATGGTGAAGGCAAGCAGCGGCCTGGGCTTCGTTTCGAAAGCGAGCGAGCGCCTTTTCATCGAGCATTCCTGCAAGAGGAAGAACTTTGAGGGCAACGCGGCGGCGGAGGGAAATCTGCTCCGCCTCATACACCACCCCCATGCCTCCTCGGCCAAGTTGCCTGACAATGCGATAGTCACCGAGCACTTTCAATGTCGATTCGCTGCGATTGCCCAATGGGTCGTCAACCAGACCCATCGCTACTTTTTTTATCCAGTCCAACTGCCTGATGCATTCATCGAGCGGGGTGGCGATATTCGGATACCGAGCCACAAACTCCTCTCGGCTCGGAGCGGCTGATCGTTCATGAAGTTCGGCATATTCTGCCAGCGCTTGGGCAAGTGGTGAATCATCGTCCGATTCCTGCTGCAAATCATCCGATCGTGAACGGTCTTCGCTCATGGCAGTTCATTCAACTGTTTGCGCAGCTCGATGATTCCTCTCGCCCATAGCTTTCGAACGCTATGGACCGTTCGGCCCATACGTCGCGCGACCTCATCCGAGGGCAACTCTTCAATTTGGCTTAAAACAATGGCTTCACGATACTCCGGCCGCAATCGATCCAGTGCCTGTGCCAATACGACGGCCGCTTCGCGCCGTTGTGCCGCTTCGCTGGGCGAATCATGCGGTGAAATCAGACGAGCTACCCAATTCTCACTGGAACGATCAAGTTCCGCACCGATCGCGATTGTCGATTTCACTCCGTCGCCTCGGCCGAACTTGCGAGACCGATACAAATCCACAATGGATCGAGCCAGGATTTGCCGCAGCCAAGAGGTGAATTCCGCTTCTGTGCTGCCTTGAAATTGATGAAAGCCACGATTCGCCTTGAGAAACACTTCTTGAACCAGATCGGAAGTATCGCTATTGCGGTAGCGAGGATCCAACTGAACCCGCGCCAAAAGCTTTAAGTAACTGCGATAAAATTCCAGAAGTGCGCCGATGGACGCACCCGCTCCGGTCTTGGCAGCTTCCATTAATTGTGATGGGGAAAGGTTGGACACGAGCATCTCGGCGTCGACATTCACGAATTCAAAAATTGCGATTCCTTAGGAGGAGGACGAGCAAAATCATATCCATTCGCGCGAGAGTTCGCGCCGTTGCATACGACTGCAATCCCAAATCGGAACTCCCTAACCTATTCTGACGGTCCATTTGAAGCTACTTGGCCAGAACTTTTCCTGATTTCGAGATCTTTCTAGCTATTCAACGAATCGCGCGGCCACTCGCCCCGGGTTTGTCCGTCTCGATAGCATAGGCAGACGTTGCAAGCTATCCATTTTTCTTTTAAAGGCTCCGTTAAACACCATGTCGCTCTATGCAAATCTCCTTTTGAAAATCGGTCATCGTCAGGCGGGCCGCCTTGGATCGACGTCTCGTCGTGCTGGTAAACGCCGCGCCCGATCGCAGCGGACACTTCGCTTTGAGTCTTTGGAGGGACGAAAGTTGCTCGCCGCCGACGGGGGAGAAACGCTGGTCAACATTACCACGGCCGATGTCCAACAACTCGGACGAAGGGTCGACGCGATCGCGATGTCGCCGAACGGTTCGTATGCGGCGGTTTGGGAGTCAATTCCCGCCGCCGGATCGCCAACGGCCTTTGTGCGACTTTTTAACGCGGATGGTTCGCCCAGGACCGGCGAGATTCGCGTCAACCAAGTGACCGTCGGACAGCAGAACATCGCCCTCAAATTCGATCCGACGATCGCAATGGATCAGTCTGGTAATTTTGTCGTGGCGTTCAAGGCTAATGGGGCCACCGACAGCGCGGGCATCTATGCCCGGCGATTCAATGCTGCCGGCGCCCCACTAGGAAACGAGTTCCTCGTCAACGCAGCCTCGACGATCACGCAAGACGACCCTGCGCTGGCCATGGCGCCCGATGGCAAGTTCGTTGTTACCTGGACGCATAGAAAAGTATCTGGTGGAAGCACCGAGATTTTTAATGACTCCCCAGAAATATATGGGCAGCGTTTCTCCGCTGCCGGCGCCAAGGTCGGCAAGGAATTTGTTGTGAATCCCAAAAGCCCTTCTTCGAGACATGTTTCCAATGAAGTCGCCATGGACGACGCCGGCAACTTTGCGGTAGGTTGGATCGTTAATCCGGCCCTTGGGGGAGGATCGGGCAATTTGTATGTACAAAGATTCAATTCGAGCGGCGCTAAGTTGGGAAGTCCGCTGCTCATCTCTGACCCAGGTGACTTCGCCAACGGTGTAGCACAATCGCTTGACTACGATGGCGCAGGCAACCTGTTTGTCGCGTGGCAGAGTAACGCATTTCGGATCGCGACCGAAGTCTACAATTCCTCGGGCGCTCAAATCGGCGGCCCATGGAACGTTGGCAACGTGAATGCCAATCAATCCTATCCTTCGATTGCCGTTGACAACATGGGGAACTTTGTCGTCGCCTGGGTGACGCAAGAATTCGCGGGGGGTGAACGCACGGGAATTGAAGCCACGGCGCAGCGATTCTTGTCCGGAGGGCTACCTGACGGCAGCGAATTTCGAGTCAATACGACCACCAATGGAGACCAGCTATGGGCTTCGGCGGCGATGACGGTCGACGGGACGCGCGCCGTTGTGGCCTGGGAGGGTCCCGGCGCGGGGGATGACGCGGGCGTGTTCATGCAACGGTATTCGTTTGCTGCACCGGCGCCCCTGTTGGCCGACCAAGCCCCGGCCGTCGCCGACGCTACGCCCGGAGGCGATCGCGAGTTCGCGCTGCCCTTCAATCAGGGCGAACAGAAACGCATGGACTTGCTCACGGTGGTCATGCATGAATTGGGGCATCTCTTCGGCCATGAGCACGACGAGGTAGGTGTTATGGCGGAGACGCTCATCGCCGGAGAGCGACGCACGGGGCTAGAGCATGATGACGTCGCGCCGGCCGATCAGGTTTTCGGACAATCGAACGACCCTCGCGTCGGCGCCTGGTTGGGCGCCTGGCTGAACGATCAGTTGGATGCGTCGCACGGGTGGGCCAAGAGACGCAGGTAATGACAGGGGGTTGAGATAAAGGACCAGGTCGGGACGTCGTTCTGCTCCACCCGATAGTCAACCACGCAGCTTCTGGCTGGTGTTGAATCAGATCCGAAGTGCTTATTTACGCAGTACTTCTACGGAAATTTATTGCGCACCATCATTGATTGTCTGTCCACACTG